>QMPG01000632.1 GCA_003648455.1 Bacteroidota bacterium | reverse complement strand
GTGTTTTTATCAACAAAACTCTCAAATTTGTCACGAACTTTGTAAAACCAGTTAAATACTCCTTTTGAGTTACCCAAACCTGTTATGCGGTAGTTCTCATTGATTTTTCCGTCTTTTTTTTCTTCCCAATCAGTAACAGTTAATATGGCTTCACCAGCAGTGGCAGTTAGTATAGCTGAACTATAATATACCCGATATTTAAGATATTCACCAGCTTTAAATGCTGTGTTTAAAACAGTATCCTGAGAATACAATAATTGAGAAGTAAATAGAAAAGGTATTATCAAAAATAATAAATTATGACGCATCTTTTTGAGTTTAAAGGCTTACTCTAATTAAACAATTATTGTTGTTTAATAACGAGATTCTTCACTTCGTAAACTTCGTTCAGAATGACAAAATGTAGTTTTTTACGGACTTTATTATTTCTAATTAAAGCCATTATTTAATTCCTCTCTTACTATGATTAGTCAGAAAAGGTTAAGTTCGAGGCTTGTGATTGGAATAAAACCCAGGAGTTTACTTTTTGTAAATGACTGGTTTTATGAATGAGCATAACGAAGAAATTGATATTTTCTGACAATCATTAGCCTACCACAATATTAATAATTCTATTTGGAACAACAATAACTTTTCTAACAGTTTTACCTTCAATCCATTTTTGAGCATCTTCGGCTTCAAGTGCTGCCTTTTCAATATCTTGTTTCGACATATTTACTGGTAAACTAATTTTAAATCTCATTTTGCCATTAAACGAAACCGGATATTCAAAGTTGTTTTCTGTGAGATACTCTTCATTAAAAATAGGATATTCAGCAGTATTTATGCTGTTTTTGTAGCCTAAAGCTTTGCCAATTTCCTCAGTAATGTGAGGTGCATATGGGCTTAAAAGAATAGCTAAAGGTTCAAGTATTTCCTTTTTATGACAACCAAGGTCATTCAACTCATTAACACAAATCATAAACGCACTTACTCCTGTGTTAAACGAAAACCGCTCAATATCAGAAGTTACCTTTTTAATGGTTTTGTGTAGTGATTTTAGCTCCTCTGATGTGGGTTTATCTTCTGATACAATAAAGTTATCATCTGCATCAAAATATAATCTCCATAGTTTTTTAAGGAATCTAAAAACACCTTCTATACCATTGGTATCCCATGGTTTATCCTGCTCAAGTGGTCCTAAAAACATTTCATAAAGTCGTAATGTATCGGCACCATATCTTTCAATTAACGCATCCGGATTTTGAACATTATGTTTTGATTTCGACATTTTTTCAACCTCATGACCACAGATGTATTTCCCATCTTCCAGTATAAATTCTGCATCTTTATATTCTGGCAACCAGTTTTTAAATGCTTCGGTATCCAACACATCATTATTTACGATGTCGATATCAACATGTAGCCTTTGTACATCATGCTCCTTACGAAGACCGTATGAAACAAACTTGTTGGTTCCTTTAATCCGATAAACAAAACTCGATCTGCCTTGTATTTTTCCTTGATTGATAAGCTTCTTAAAAGGTTCATCTTCGCAAACCATACCAATATCAAAAAGGAATTTATTCCAAAAACGAGAATAAATTAAATGTCCGGCAGCATGTTCGTCACCTCCAATATAAAGGTCGACACTTTGCCAATAATCATTTGCTTTTTTTGAGAAATATCTTGTTTTATTATTTGGATCCATGTATCTCAAATAATAACCACTCGATCCGGCAAAACCGGGCATGGTATTAGTTTCCAGTGGGTATCCTTCTTTAGTAACCCAATCTTTGGCATTTGCCAGCGGCGGATTTCCTTCTTTTGTGGGTAAATAACTATCTACTTTAGGTAATTCAAGTGGAAGCTCATTTTTTTTGAGAGCATAAGGCATTCCATTTTTATAGTAGATTGGGAATGGCTCTCCCCAGTACCTCTGACGACTAAAAATAGCATCACGTAAACGATAATTAATGGTTCCTTCACCAATTGCCATTTCTTCAATTTTAGCAATGGTAGATTTCATGGCTTCTGCTACATTCAATCCATCAATAAATCCAGAGTTAATTATTACCCCTTCTTTTGAATCGTAAGAATCATCCCAGTCTGCAGTATCCGTTGGCTCATCACCATCTTTTACAACCACTTGAATAATTGGTAATTCAAAATGTTTTGCAAAGGCAAAATCACGACTATCATGCCCCGGCACTGCCATTATTGCTCCGGTTCCATATCCGGCAAGCACATAATCGGCAATCCAAATAGGTATTTTCTTTTCAGTAAAGGGGTTAATGGCATAAGCACCAGTAAACTCACCGCTAATATTTTTTACTTCGGTTAAACGCTCACGCTCCGAACGGTTTTTTGCCCATAGCACGTAGTTATCAACAGTCTCTTTGTTATTAGAAGTTGTAATTTGATTAACAAGTTCATGTTCGGGAGCTAACACCATAAAGGTTGCGCCAAACAAAGTGTCAGGACGAGTTGTAAATACTTCAATTCCCACCTGCTCAACCTCGGCAGGAGTGTTTTTCTCAATAACTTTATTATCGAGATATGATTTTATTTCAGCAATTACCTTGGGGCGATTTGCAAAAACCTCATCATTCTTAAAACGGATAATAGTGTAGCCGTTTTCTTCAAGAACCTTTGTGCGTTTTTTATCTTCTTTTTCATATTTGTCATTAATATCGATGATAGTCATCTTCTCAAGACAAGCAAAATCAACTCTAAAAGCATCAATTGCATATTGTTGTTTTATTATGTAACCGAGTTGTTTTTTTCGTAGGGATTTCCAAACCAATAGCTCCG
>QMPG01000631.1 GCA_003648455.1 Bacteroidota bacterium | reverse complement strand
TCTTTTTCTTTTTTGATTAAATTATGTATATCATCTTTGTGCACTTTACTATAAATTAAGTCTGGATTTTCTTTTGCTTCATCGGGAGTACAACCGTAAAGCGCGTAAACAGCTTCACTCACATAATTAAATTTTCTTTTATTTTCATCAAGTATGGCTACTTGATATATCATGCCGTTAACAAAATTATTTGTTATTAATTCTATTTGATTTTTGCTGTTTTCCGCTTTTTCTTTTGCAATTTTAAGTTCTTTATTTTGTTTTTGTAATTTTAATTCTGCTTTTTTTCGGTCTGTAATGTCAACGGCAACACCTAAAAGTAATGGTTTTGTTGTGGGTGAAAACCTAAAAGGAACTTTTGTTGTTTGTAAATATCTTATGTTATTTGTAGAGTCAGTTATTAGTTCTTCCGGTATAAATTTGGTTTTTCCTGAGTTTATAACTTCTAAATCATCTGCTCTAAAATGTTTTTTTTCTTCTTCTGTTGCAATAAATTCTTCATCTCTTCTTCCGGTAAGGTCTTTTACTGTTGTGCCAAAAACTTCTGCGGTAGCCTTGTTTACAATTTCAAATTTTCCTGCTTCATCCTTTACAAAAATAAGGTGTGGAACAAGGTCAATAATTTGGCGTAATCCGACTTCACTGTCTTTTAATGCCATTTCTGCTTTTTTTCTTGCAGTAATATCTTCTTTTATAGCAAGAAAATTTGTTATTTTTTCTTTATCTTTAATTGGTGTAATTGTAACATTTTCCCAGTATAAATTCCCTTGTTTTGTTTTGTTACAAAATTCGCCTTTCCATGTATTACCTGCTGTAATTGTTTGCCACATTTCAGCATAATATTCTTTTGATTGTATTTTTGCATTTAAAATACGAGGATTTTTTCCAATAACTTCTTTTAATTCATAACCCGTTAGTTCTGTGAATTTTGGATTTGCATATTCAATATTTCCATCGGTATCTGTTATCATTATTGTATTTGCACTTTGTTCTACTGCTATTGAAAGCTTTTTTATTTCTTTTTCAGCATCTACTTGTTCAGTCATGTCAGTAGTAAATAGCACAAAACCAACGAGTTCATTTTTTTTATCCCAAATTCCACGCACCTGTGATTTTAAAGTTCTTATCCCTGTTGAGTTATCCATTTTTACCCAATAATCATATATATCACCTTGTCTTACTATGTCAATAGCTTTTTGAACTCTTGCATAATCTACATTTTCCATAACATGGATTTCTTTTAGATTTTTCCCTATAAGTTCCGATGCTTTGTATCCGAATATTTCTTCTGCTTTGGGATTGAAAAAAATTACGTTTAAATCAATATCTGTAACTGCAACAGACATTTCTGTTGATGAACGTAGAATATTATCTAAAAGAGAAGTTTCTTCAATTTTAAAATTTTCATCTAATTCCTTGCGAAGTTTTATGTTCTCTTTTTCTAATTCCTGATATGTCGGTTTTGATTTCATTATCTATTGATTTGTAGTTGGTGCTAACGGTGGCAATATGAAAATGTTGGGCATTTTGGAACACTAATCTTTCAATTTACTACACTGTTAATTTAATGCTAAAATACTCATATTTAGTACTATCTGCCCAATTTTTTATATTGCGTGTTATGGGCTGGGCTTGTTATCATTCATAAAAACTTCGTCAATTTTTGGTTGATTTTTAAAGTCCTTGCATACTTTGTATAATTTTATATTAAATAGAATTTCCTTTTTGTCAATGTGTAATGTTTGTTGTTTTAAACTCTTAGATTTTTCAAAATCTGACTCTCTCAAAGGATAAATTATACCACAGTCTATAACTTTATATTTACTCAAATGAGTCGCAACATATGTAATGATTTGAAATCTATCTTCACGCTTTACACCGTTTATAAAGTCATAATTTTTATATTTCACATCATAAACACCAATTTCATTGTTTCCGTAATCAATTATTACATCAGGATAAATATTATTCTCATAAATACCATTTGGAATACTAAATTCTTTTTTATTCTTGGGGAATAGAGTATATGTTTGTTTTAATATTTTTCTAATATGATGTTCAAATAATAACGAAATATCGAAAAGGAATGCGGAAAAGTCTGATTTAGATTCACCAACATTTGCAAATTCTTCTTTTAGTATTTTTAATGATAAATCAAAAACCTGATTATACTGTTTAAAATAAGGATTTAGTACTTTCTTGTTTTTAATTGATTTTAAATTCAATTCCTTAGTATTTATTGAACTAAAAGCATTCTTTATGTTGTAAATATCTGCAACAATAGGTTGATACTTTGATTTAAAAACCTTTGTTAGTGCATTATTAATAACAGAATTAAGTTCATTTTTATAACTATGTTCTTTAAAGTTGCAAACAGTTTTTCCATCAAAATACTCTTTTCTTATATAAGAATTAATATCTATTGAGCCTTTGATAGAAGTTAAGCTCTCTTTCTTTTTCTGATATGTTTTGTAAATCCCAAGTGAAAAGGCTTTTTTTAATTGTAACTTCCAATAGTAAGTTAAAATCCATTCTCCAAGTCCTAAGTTTTTATTTATAGAACCTAAGTTTTCAAGTTCCAAAAATCCGCTTGTATTTGCTATCATATATTGCAGAAATTCATTACCAAATCGACAATTGATATTAAAATTATTCGATTTATAAACAATTGAACCTACAATATTGCCAGTAAATATTTTTAAATTATCAAAGCTATCTCCACCTATATCAAATATTTTCTGTTCTTGATTTGCTTCATATTCTTCGTCAAAAGTTATTTGAGATAAATTTAATT
>QMPG01000630.1 GCA_003648455.1 Bacteroidota bacterium | reverse complement strand
CAAACCGTTAGCCAAAATACTGAGTCACATCAAAAATCAGTGATAAAAAAGCAGATGAATTTTATCATATGGTGATTTTATGTAAAGAAAATGAATATTTCTTATCATAATACTTAACTTTGTAAAGAAAATTAGAATATCTTTACACAATGAAAAGTAAAGAATTAGAAAAGCTGCCATTAGAGAATGATATAGAAAGTAAATCAATTCTCAGAAAATTATCATTGACCCACCGAGCATTAGCTGAGCTTAAAGGAATTGTTTCAAGTATTCCAAATGAGAATATTCTCATAAATACACTCGGACTTCAAGAAGCAAAGGACAGCTCTGCCATTGAAAATATAATTACAACTCATGATGATATATATAAGGCAGAATTAAACTTAGATGGGTTTAAATCATTAAATGCCAAAGAAGTACAAAATTACATTTCTGCACTAAAATTGGGATTTGAATTAATATCAAGGAATAAAATACTGACTAACAACGACATAATTGCTATTCAATCAGAATTAGAGCAAAATAATGCTGGCTTTAGAAAAGTGCCTGGTACAGCTTTAAAAAATGCCACAACTGGTGAAATCGTTTATACTCCTCCGCAAGATTACAAGACTATACAAGATTTAATGACAAATCTTGAACAATTCATTAATGATGAACAGCTAAGTAATTTTGACCCTCTAGTAAAAATGGCAATTATACATTACCAGTTTGAAAGCATTCACCCGTTTTATGATGGAAATGGTAGAACTGGGAGAATTATTAATGTTTTATATCTAGTAATGAATGACTTGTTAGACCTGCCAATTTTATATTTAAGTAGATATATTATTGAAAATAAAGGAGAATATTATAAATTATTGCAGGAAGTCAGAAAAACTGGCAATTTTGAAAATTGGGTAATTTATTTATTAAATGGAGTTGAGCAAGTTGCAAAAGAAACTATAATATTAATTGGGAAAATTAGGGAGCTAATTTTCGAATATAAAAATCTACTCAGAAATAATTATAAATTTTACAGCCAAGACTTATTAAATAATTTATTTAAACACCCTTACACTAAAATTGAGTTTATTCAAAAAGATCTAGGTGTTTCTAGAATTACAGCAGCGAAATATTTGAACCAATTAGCAAGTGATGGATTATTAAGAAAAGAAAGACTTGGAACTGGAAATTATTATGTAAACCTGAAACTAATTGAAATACTGACTATTAAAAAATAAAGTACTTTGGCTAACAACAAATATACGGCATTTGGCAGATAGTGCTAAAAATTAAGATAATAGCAATAAATAAAATTAGTAGTAACTTGAAAATTAAGCGTTTCAAAATGCCAAACGCCGCATATTCAAACCGTTGGCAACCATTAAAAAAGAAAATTTTATATCAAAAAATTAATATACTATTTATGAAAAATTTATTATTAGTACTCATAACAATATTTTCAATACACATTTCTCATGCACAAAAAATCGAAAATTACTATGATAATGGGCAATTAGAACAAATTGGAAATTCTAAAAAAGGAGAAAAAACAGGTGAATGGAAATATTACTATGATAATGGGAAATTAAAAAAAAATGGAAATTATGAAAATGGGGGGAAAACAGGTGAATGGAAATTTTACTACAAGAATGGGAAATTAAAAGAAATTGGAAATTTTGAAAATGGAAAAGAAACAGGTAAATGGAAAGGCTATCACGAAAATGGGCAATTAAAAAGAATTGGGTATTTTGAAAATAGAAACGCAACAGGTGAATGGAAATCTTATTACGAAAATGGAACGTTAAGACAGATTGGAGAATATTGGAATTCAAAAGAAACAGGCAAATGGAAATATTATCACGAAAATGGACAATTATCGATTGTTGGAGAATATGCATATGATGGAACAAAAATATTCGAGTGGAAGGAATATCACAAAAATGGACAATTATCGATAATTGAAAATTATTGGTATATGAAAGATATATCTAGATCTGACCTTGATTTAATTGCTCACCTTGAAGGTGAAAAAGCAGGTTTCTTAACAGGAGAATGGAAATCTTATTACGACAATGGGCAACTAAAACAAATTGGAAATTCTAAAAAAGGAGAAAAAATAGGTGAATGGAAATTTTACTATGATAATGGGCAATTAAAAAAAATTGGAAATTATGAAAATGGAAACGTAACAGGTGAATTGAAAGGCTATCACGAAAATGGGCAATTAAAATATATTGGAAATTATGAAGAAACAAGTGAATGGAAATTTTACTACAAGAATGGGCAATTAAAACAAATTGGAAATACTGAAAATGGAAAAGAAACAGGTGAATGGAAAGGCTATCACGAAAATGGGAAATTAAAACAAATTGGGTATTATGAAAATGGGAAATTAACAGGCGAATGGAAATTATATCATAAAAATAAATCTCTTTATCAAGTTAGACTTTGGGAAAACGGAAAACTTATGGAAATAATATCTTGTTTTGATAATATAGGGCAGGCTCTTGATATGGGTACCTTAATAAATGGAAACGGCACTTTAAATGAATATGATGACACAGGTAAACTAACAAAGGTTAAAACTTATAAGAATGGTGAAGAACAAAAATAACAGTTGCCAACAAAAAATATAGTGCATGCCGCAATTAGTTGTAAATATGAAAGTTATAACACAAAATAAAGGTTGTTCAAATACGGAAAATTATCGTTTCAAAATGCGGTACGCACCATATTCAAACCGTTACCCATTATTATAAAAATTCCGTTTCCATAAAATAACTCAGCTAAACAAAAAGAGAAAATAGTATTT
>QMPG01000629.1 GCA_003648455.1 Bacteroidota bacterium | reverse complement strand
TCAATTGTTTTTTTAGGACAAGCATTAACACAAATTTCACAGCCGATACACTTATCAGGATCAACTGTATGCGTTTTTTTCAATTCACCTGTGATTGCGTTAACCGGGCATTTCTTTGCACAGATTGTACAACCGATACACCCTTCTTCAATAATAAAAGCTTTTTTACGCATTCCTTTTAATAGATCTTCAATTGCATTTGTAGGACAAACCAGAGCACATTGACCACAACTAATACATTTTTCGTAATCGATGACAGCCAAATTATCCTTAATTTCAATAGCATTAACCGGACATTTCTTTGCACACAATCCACAACCGATACAAGCAGTTTGATTGCCACAATTCTTTTTAGCAACAATTCCTCTATCATGAGATGAACAGAGAATATGAACTTTTTTACTGACCGGAACCAATTCAATTAAATTACGGGGACATGCACGAACACAAGCTCCACAACCAGTACATTTCTCGATATCAACAATACGCATTCCATTCTTATCTAAAGAAAGTGCATCAAATTTACAAGCTTCGATACAATCATTCTGATAAACACATCCGTAATTACAAAGATTGGGTCCCTCTGAAATCAGCACAATTGCTTTACAAGTGTTAACTCCTTCATATTTATAACGGAAATAAGTATTATTTTCCCCGCCACTCTGACAATGAATAACAGCAATTTTCCTTTCCTGAGTAGTAGCTTCTGTTCCCATAATATCAGCAATTTGTTTTGTTACATTTTCTCCACCCGGGGCACATCTATTAATTTCAACTCCTTTTTCCACAATTGCTTCAGCATAAGCAGAACATCCGGCAAAACCACAGGCACCACAATTTGCATTCGGTAATACCTCGGTAATCTGTTCAATTTTAGGATCAATTTCTACATGAAATTTAATAGAGGCAAAAGCCAAAATTAATCCATAAATTAAACCAAGAATTCCTAAAACTATTATAGAATATAAAATGATAGTCATTCAATTCCCCCTAAATTTTTAATCCTGCAAAACCCAGAAATGCCAATGCCATACTTCCGGCAATTATCAGAGCAATTGGCATTCCCTTCATTGGTTCAGGAATTTCTGCTTTATCTAATCTTTCCCTGATTCCAGCCATTAAAATTAAAACTAAGGTAAAACCAACTCCACCGAAAAATCCATTAAAAATCGCTTCTAAAAAACTAAATTTAGATTGGATATTAAGAATTGAAACACCGAGAACTGCACAGTTTGTTGTAATAAGTGGTAAATAAACGCCTAAAGATTTATAAAGTGCAGGTGCTGTCTTTTGAATTACCATTTCCACAAACTGAACGAGAGATGCTATTGTAAGGATAAAAGCTATTGTTTGTAAAAATTCTATATGAAGAGGAATTAATAAAAAATATTGGATCAACCAGGTAAATGTTGAAGCCATTGTCATCACAAAGATAACCGCCATTCCCATTCCAAGTGCCGAATCTAATTTTTTGGAAACACCAATATATGGACATAATCCCAAAAAACGAGAAAGCACAAAGTTTTGAATAAAGATAGCAATAATTGCTATTGTAAATATATTTCCCAAAAATTCCATATATCAACTCCTAATTAATATATTGTAAAATTTATTTTTTATTTTTCATATTAAGAAAGCCTTTAAGAAGACCCATAATAATAAATGCACCTGGTGCAAGAATAGCCACTAACATCGGTTTATAGCTACTTGGAAGAATATGTATTCCCATGAATTGTCCCGCTCCCAGAATTTCACGAATAGTAGCAATTATAATCAGAGCTAAAGTAAAACCAAGTCCCATTCCCAACCCGTCAAGAATAGATGGTAACACTCTGTTTTTACTGGCAAAAGCTTCTGCTCTTCCCAAAATAATACAATTTACCACAATCAGAGGAATAAAAATTCCCAAGCTCTTATGAATTGCTGGAAGATAGGCATGCATCATCATATCAACAATCGTTACAAAAGAAGCAATTACTACGATATAAGCAGGAATTCGTATTTTTGAGGGAATAAAATTTTTGATAAGAGAAATAAAAATATTGGAAAAAACTAATACAACAGTTGCTGCAAGCCCCATACCGATTCCATTAATAACAGATGTGCTGGTAGCAAGAGTAGGACACAAACCGAGAGCCATGACAAAAACAGGATTTTCCTTAATAAAGCCTTTAGTGAATTCTTTCATATTACTCATTTTTCAGATTTCTCCTTTTTCTCATGTAGTTCTTTCACGCTTTTCATTAGTTTATCTAATCCTTCTCTGATAGAATTTGTTACAGCTCTTGAAGTGATTGTTGCACCGGTTAGAGCAATAATTTCGCCACCATCTTTATTTACTTTTAGATCTGTTTTCATTTTGTGAGAAAATTGATCCTGAAAGGAAAGTTTTACTGAATTTGCTCCCAATCCAGGTGTTTCAGATTGCTCAATAATTCTGATTTTAGCAATTGAAAAATCAGGATTAACTCCTACCATTGTTTTCACATTGCTACTGTAACCATATTTAGTTGCGATGAAAGTATATCCGGTTATTTCATTATCTTTATTTTTCCCAATGAAATAAGGAAAACCTCCGGTTACTTCTTCAAAAATGATTGCAGAACTTAATACTTCCTTTCTTGCTAATGCTTTTGCTTTCCTCTGATTTTCTTCAATAATAGGTTTTGTAAAATTATTAACAAAAGCAAGAATTCCACTGGCAATTGCTGTAATCAGCAACAATATAAATCCAAGTTTAAAATAATATTGTCGAGTAGGCATATTATTACCTCCAAAAAATATATTTTTTTATTATTCTA
>QMPG01000628.1 GCA_003648455.1 Bacteroidota bacterium | reverse complement strand
TATACGCTTGGTAATTATGAAAAAACAGTAGATTATGAGGTGGAAACAGGAAACGAAGATACTGAAAAAAAGATTTCTGCGAAAGTTAGTGTGTATGGTAAAATTCAAATCGGACTCGGTATTAGCGTAAAAGGTTTTTCAATAGCACTACCGGCACTTTATGATGCAGGTAATGCAAGTTATGATTTTTATGTACATAATGGCACTTGTTGTGGTTTTTGTGATCTTAATCATGATAATTGCACTTGCAATTGGGGATTGTGTCCAAGATGCAATGAGACTTGGATTTGCTTAGAACATATAGGACTTTGTCCTGGCTGTAGGGAAGCATGGTAAAATTTATTTGTAAGAAAGTTGTATTTATTATTTTGGTTTGTTGGGCTGTTTTTTCAACTAAAGCTGATTCAACAAATATGTTTTTATGGAATCAATATACACCGGTTTTGCAACAGTTCGATACCGGAGTATTAAATGTTGCATTAAAAACAGTTAATACAACAATAAGTAAAAATAAACACCAACTAAGCAAAACGGTTTTCAATAAAGTATCATTCGGTTTTCTTCTTAAATTATTAAAAGGAAAAATTTTAATACGTTATATGCCGCCAAAGCCGATTGAAGCTTATCGTTCATTTGATGATGCAATGTCTTGGTTGTTGAAAACCGACCCAAAGCAAAGTTGTTCGAACGCATGGTCGGAATTGTATTATGAAATGGGAAAAACGTGTGGTGAAATAGGCAGGAGAGGCGATGCCGAAATATATTTTTATCGAAGTTTACAATTTTCAAATCGAAAAAATAAATTTTATTATAAAGCGCAAATTGCTGATATTGAAAATGATATTGAAAGAAATTGGATAATACAGGCATACAATAAATTAACAAATTATTGGCAAAATGTGTCTTTGCCGGACAAACAATCTCATATAGTATCAGGGAAAATTCTTTTTTGTAAAAATAAAGATAAAAAAGCGTTTGATACCCTTCTTGATGGATTAGCAAAGTTTGGAATATCATCTGAATATGCAGAAAATGACAGCTTGATTTATAATATAGTAAATAATCTCGGGCGTGCAACGGATGAACAAGTTGCTACGTTATATATTTTGTTAGATATGGAACTTCAATCGATGCCGTTAAAAAAGAGAAAGGAAAAATTAGCGGTATTTATTATTAATCAAAGAAATTTACTTGCTGAATCTTATCCTCATCTTTCGAAGGCTAATGATATTTTGGAATTAAAAAAGCGAGTATTAAGGAAATATAAAAGAAAAAATTAAATTTTATGAGAAAAAACATTTTACTGTTATTTTTTTTAATAATAAATTCTTTGTTTAGCTATGCAAATGTTGATAAATTATCACATCTTGAAGATGCTTTTAATAGAATTCTTTATAGCGAAAAAAACAATGAATTTTGGAAATCTGCAGATTTAATTCAAGAAATATCAGTAAAATATTCAAGCAATAATTTTGCCGAAATTACTGTCGATGGTTATTCAGGTAACTTTATTCTAAATGTTTGGAAAGCAAAACTTGAATTGTTGATACAAAATTGGGATAATGCTATGGTAATATGTAGCAATGCGCTTAAATTTGACATCTTTCAAGGCATTAATACTGCTCCGGAAAGAATAAGTGAATTATTCTTAATTATGAACACCGCTGATAATAAGGAAAAGAATGAAATTGATGTTGAAAAAACAGAATATTGGAAAAATGCTATTGAATTTGATAAACAAAATACACTTCTTCTACAAAATAAATTATTACAAGAATGCTATGATGAATTAAAAGAAAATAAAGTTGATGAAGCGGCACAAACTATCCAATATGCTTTGAAAATACCTGCACCGTTTTTTTTTGATGGTTATCAAGTATATTTAGCAATATTAATAGAACAACAGAACCTTGAAGAGTTTTTTGATTTAATATTGGAATGCTTGAGAAAGGTTCCTGGTAAACAAGCAATTCCAACTGTAAATTTAGCATTTCAGTTATTGCAAAACGTTGACCTTACAGATGAGCAGTTGGAAGATTTGTGTTATGAATTAGAAAAAATATCTGCAAGATTTCCGGCAACCGAAAAAAATATTGATAAAATTGTATCTGCAAAACAATTTTTACAATCAAATTATATAAGTTCTGAAAAACTTTTTAATAAAGCTTTAAATATGCCTTTGGAAGAAACCAATAAACAATTAAGAGAATATATTAATAAAAATGTTTATAACAGAGAAAAAGCGTTTTTAATTCTCGGTGAAAAATTCGTTGAATCAGGTAACACAAATAAAGCAATTGAAATTTGGCTTGAGGGTCTTGGTAAAGAAAATATTATTAATTTAAATAAACTTGGCGGAGAGCCGTTAGTAAAAATCCTTGATAATAATATATCTGCTTTTAATAAAGTGCAAAAAAATAAGTATTTAAAAATATTTCAGCAACAGATAAAAAGACTACAATTAATAATAGAAAAAATTAAGAATAGCGATCAGGAAATTCAATATAATACTTATACAACATTACCTGATAAACTTGAAAAACTAAAAGAAAAATATGGCGCTCTTAAGCAACAATTAAAAAAATAAGATGTTTTTAGCAAAGTTTCGATAGTCTAAACTAAAATGCCCGCAATTTGCGGGCTTCTTTTATTTTAGATTTATGATTTTGGATTTTTCCAACAATCCACCACTCACTACGGATCACAGATCACGGATTACATATTACTTCCCATCTTCCATTCCTTCACGCCATCAACAATTTTACACGAATGAACAGCGAATTTATCGGCAAAATCAGGATG
>QMPG01000627.1 GCA_003648455.1 Bacteroidota bacterium | reverse complement strand
TTCATTCATTCTTTAATAAACTTTTTTTCACGTTAGCTTAAAAACTCAACTGTTTTTCCGCAGTAGGGGGATTGCCCCCAACGACCCTGCTAAAAAATCGTTGCGTAAGTACAAGTATTTAAGTTTAAACAACGAAAATAGAAATTTTTTATGACAATTTTTATATATTAATCTTTAAAGTAGAAATTTCATAAGAAATTTCGGGGTTAAGACCCGTAATACTTTGTATATGAGAATTAAATAGCAAATGTTTTTTAACTATTGTTGTACGTTTTGCGTATTGTTTTTTATTATTATATATATAGTTTCAATTTTTAGATTTTTATACTCTTCCATTTTAAGAGATTTTAAATTCTTGTAATGACTTATTTTCAAATCATTTTTTTCATTTTTATGCATTTAAATCATCTTTTTCTGTCATTTTTATACATATTTTAGTAATATTTCACAATAAGGCACACCAATCCCATTCGTTTTATGCAACATATTTCTCTCTAAATTCTTTACATTGTAAAAGTCTATCTTCTCTAAATTTAAACAATGTATTATCCTTTCTTGAAAATATGGTATATAAATATATTTTAGTCTTATTACAATGAATACATTCTCGTATATCTGCAACTTCTTGAGTATTATCAGTTGTTTCAGTTGCTTCTTCTATATCATTTCCTTGTTCTTCTTCGTGATTAATAAAAATATATTCTGCTGGTATTTTCGATGCGCCTGCATAATGTCCATAATATCTTACTAATCTAAATCGTTTTAATGGAACATGCTGTAATAAACGTGGTATAAAATCATAATAATCTAACTCCAACTCCTTTACTATTGGCTTTCCATAAAAATCTTTATTCTTATAATCTTTATAACTAAAAGCTATAATATCATCTTCCATTTTTGTAATCTTATATTCGCTTAAACAGGCTCGTTTAGAATATCTTCCAATATATCTAATTACTTCTGTTGGAATTTTCATTGGTGGTTCTAAATGTAAATGCCAATTCTTAACGTTTACTTGTTTTAAAAATCGCATAAAATCTATTCTTGTTCTGAAATGATGTTTCAACTCATCATTATCAAACATTTCTACTAATGCGTCTTCAAATTTAATGCGATATTTATTTTGTAGAAATTTAAAGTTTACATATTCACCTTTTATTTCTTCTAATTGCTTGGTTTCCATATTTATTCCGCCCCAAGATACTATCATATGAACATGTGCGTGATAATTCTTTTGCTCTCCATATGTATGAAGTACAGATATTATTCCTGGTTTAATATTGTATTTTGATGCCATCCAATCCTTTAACACATCTGCGGATTCTCGCATTAGAATATTCAGCAAATATTTCCCGTTTTCTTTAATCAGTCCGTTAAGTTTATGTGGTAGAGTAAATACTACGTGGCGGTGTTTTAAATTAAACATCTTCTTTTCTATCGTTTCCGCCCATTTCATTGTGTCTTTCCAACTGCAAGTAGGACAAAATCTATTTTGACAACTATGATATACTTCTGTTACTTCGCCACAATCTGTACAAACGTAATGTTCTACGCCTAATTTCTCAGTGCGACATACTCTTATGGAATTTACTGCATCGTACTGCTCTTGTCGAATATATCCTTTTGGTGATTGTGAATAAGTATCCCAATGCTTGTCAAAGAAATCAGCTAATCTGAACTTCTTTTTTCCTTGCCAAATATTGTTTTTATTTTCTACTAATTCACACATTCGTAATCTTTTATCTATCAGATTACGTTGATTTTGATTTATTGTTTGCTTATTGTCTTGATTTTATTGCTAAAAATCATATTATCTATTTGCTCTAACCCATAATCACTTAATACTATCTCTTCTGTGGCTCCACATCTGGGACATACAGGTTCTGGATTAAATAATAATTCTCGGGTTGAATCAAATTGTATACTTTTCATATTTACTGTAAATGAATTAAGACAATTTGTGCATTCAAAATATATGGTCGTTTTCATTATCTAATATTTACGCGTTGTGTTATGCTTGCATTACGTACAACGACTGTGCTAATAGTCGTTTTGGATTAAGTTTGTAATTCGTTTCATTCGTGTAAAATTAACAAAATATTCTGACCCGTCAAAATAAACAAAATCAGAAGATTTTGTGTAGCCCAAATACCGCACACCGCCCGCGCGAGAAACAAAACCAAAATGAATTTTAGCATTTGTTGGGGCATCGTTTTTCATTTCTTTTTCTTTTTTTTGTTAAACATTGGCGAAGTATATTCATTGTATAAATCAAATAAAAATTCAATACGTGAATTATCATTTTTAAACACTTGTGAACGATAACACAAATCTACGGCTTTATCTAAATCTTGATGTGCTTTTGATAACTTTAATGGCATTGTAAGCGGATGATATAAATCGGCTAAACTACTTCTTGGAAATTCGGCTCTTACGTTTAATATCTTTTGTGCCTTTTCTTCTATTTTCTTTTTATTTTTTTCACTTACTTCTTTTGCCCAAGGAAAATTATTGTAAACAATAGAATTAGAATAACGGTAATCACTTTTTAAACGACCACAAGTATATTTCACCCAAGTCATATGCATCTTTGAGGTTAAAACACCAAAATAATACATTGTTGCATTGTCAATAAAAAAATGTGGACCAAGAGGAATAGTTCCTTTTTTCAAAAAACCAATTGGTATATATTCTCTAATTGCTGATGACATTTGAGGAACAAATAAATAGTCATTTTTAGGTTTTCTTATACTTCCAAATAAATGAGGGTTATCTCTAAATTTCTTTATGTTTTGAACACGT
>QMPG01000626.1 GCA_003648455.1 Bacteroidota bacterium | reverse complement strand
AATCCTGAAAATGGATGTCAGAATTATTCAAATGTTGTAACAATAAAAATTAATCAACCACCAGTTGGAGGCACTGCTTTTACTAATGATACACTGATTTGTAACGGTGAAACATCCTTAATTTCTTTATCGGCTTATTCAGGTAATATTCAATGGCAGCAATTATCACCAACTACTGACGATACTTATGTTAATGTTATTGATGGAACAGGCTTTAATGCCGATGTTTATACTACATCACAACTTTATACTGATATGTCATATAGAGCTTTATTAACTCAAGATGCTTGTCCTGATGCTTATTCAACTGTTGCTAAAGTTAAAATTATGCCACAGGCACAAGCAGGTACTGCTTCAACTAACCAAAGTGAAATATGTAGCGGTGAAGTTTCAGTAATTTCATTATCTGATTATCAAGGTACTATTCAATGGCAAAAAGCATCAAATTATGATGGTGATTATTCCAATATTCAAGATGCTGTTTTTGACACCTTGACCATAACAAAATTAATAGGCACAACTTATTATAGAGCAATTGTATCTCAAGGTGATTGCTTAAGTGATACGTCTAACATTATTTCTATAGTTGTAAAACCATTACCTGTTGTTGACCTTGGAGATGAAGCTGCTGTTTGTGAAGGTGTTGTTGTAACAATTGATGCCGGCGAAGCGGATTCTTATTTATGGTCTGATGGTTCAACACTGCGAACATTGCAAGTTTCATCATCAGGAAATTATGCCGTAACTGTTATAACAAACGGTTGTGTAGGTAGCGATGATGTTAATATTACTTTTAATCCAAAACCAATTGCCGGTTTTACTTATTTAGTTAATAATCAATCTGTTTCGTTTACAGATAATTCATCCAATTCAAGCTCGTATTTTTGGAGATTTGGTGATGGTAAAACCGATACCGTTTCTAATCCTGTTCATCTTTATGAAACAAATGAAAATTTTAAAGTTATGCAAATTGTAACAAATTCATGTGGAGAAGATTCTCTTGAAAAAACTATTACTATTCTAGGAATTGACAATATTGAAGACGATAATTGTGTTGATATTTATCCAAATCCTAATAACGGTAGGTTTGAATTGAAAATTAATTCTAATTTATATGGGGAGATTTGCATAAAAGTATTTAATATTTCAGGTAAAGAAGTATACAGAAAGAATATGATTAAAAACACTAACGAAATAATCCATAGCATTGATTTAAGTCATTTTAAATCAGGTGTTTATCAATTAATGATTGTTTCGCAAAATAATGTAACAAATAAAAAAATAATAATTAAATAATATTCGTAAATTTAAACTGAAAGCCCTGCAATTGCAGGGCTTTCGTTTTTTTTATTAATATTTTATCAGCACAAACAAATCCAGTTGCAAATGCCTGATAGAATGGGAGTATAGCGTTTAAAAATATTCAACATCAATAAACAATCTGTAAAACAACAAATAAATTTTTAAGCAAATAATTTAGAAATGAATTATTTATTTTATAATTTTATTAAATATTAAAAACGATTAAAAATTCATCTATATAACTATGAATGAAAAGCTATTAAAAAAATTCGCTAAGTGGATTAAAAAAAACAAAATTAATTTGCCACAAAATTCTGAAGAATTATTCAATCTTACAAAACTTGATTTACGACTTTACAATTTAACTAAAATCCCTAAAGAAATTGAGGGTCTTGTTAATTTGGAAGAATTAGATTTAGGCTATAACGATTTTGCCGATTTCCCTAAAGAAATATTAAAATTAAAAAATCTTAAGAAATTAAATATTGAAAGAAATAAATTAATTTCAATACCATCTGAAATAAGCGAATTGTTAAAACTTGAAGTTTTTGAAATCGACATGAATCAGCTTAGCGAATTACCTCCTGAAATTGGTAAATTGATAAATTTAAAAGAGCTGAATTTATTTTATAACAAATTATCACAATTACCAAAAGAAATAGGCAATTTGCGTAATTTACAAATACTAAACCTGAGCTCAAATAATCTGTCTGAATTACCCGACGAAATAGGTTACTTAACTAAATTGCAAGAATTAAATCTTTGCTTAAATAAATTATCTGCTTTGCCCGATACTATGGAGTATTTAAAAGAGTTGAAAGATTTGAACTTGAGGTCTAATAATTTTAAGCAGATTATTGATAAAGTACAAAATCTACCGAATTTAGCCGATATTGATTTATTGGCAGAAAATAAAGATCTAAACGACAAGTTGATTGAATATGTAAAGAATGATAATATTATTGCTACAAAAAAAGTAATTGCTAACGGAGCGGATGTTAATTATAAACAATATAACTTTAACCAAACTAAATTTACAACTGCTTTGTTTGAAGCAAAAAGCATTGCAATTATTAAGTTATTACTATCGTGCAATGCCGACCCGCATATTGAAAGAAAAGCAGGAGTGAAAGAAACTATTAAAGTATGGGAAACAAAAGGTGATGAAGAAAGCAAATATGAAACTTTTTTAACAAAAAAACACGCTTATGAAATAGCAAAATTTGTTAAATCGTTGAAAATTAAGAGTAAATAATTTTTTAGATAAACATAAATTTTAATAATTCTTTTGAATGATATAATGGAAATAAACGGAATTGTCCGTTTATTTAATTGTTAACTCTCATTTAAAGAAACAAAAATAGCAGACATGGAAAAACTTTTTTGGGAATTATACAACTCGCATCATGAAGATGAGGTTACTAAAATAATATCTGACAATAAGGTTTTTAATAATCCAGATAATTGGAAACCCTATGGCGATAACAAAGGGAATTTTGGAACTTTT
>QMPG01000625.1 GCA_003648455.1 Bacteroidota bacterium | reverse complement strand
CGAAATTGAATTTGTAAATAATTAAGATTAAGAAAGGAGATATTATGCATTTCAAAGATGAATTATTAAAAATATGCAAAGATTATCCACATTTACAATTTGAATTTCTTTATAAAATTTGGGAAACAGATTTTCTTCGCTTTTATCAAAGTCAAACAAATTATAACATTTCCAAAACTTCAATCACTTTATATACTTCTGTTCATAAAGGGAAAAAATCTTATTCTTTTTCCTTAAAAAATCCTTCTCAATCTATGGTTCTTGAAAAAATCAAAGAAGCTGAGCAATTGATTGATCATTTACCTGAAGATCCGGATTTTGTAGATATTGAAAAAGACCTTACCAAATCATCTGAAAAAGAAAAAACAAATAATATCAACATAGTTTCATTAAATAAAAAGATTAATATCCTTTCCAAAATCGCTGATGCTGTTAAACCCTATAATTTTAAAATTTATGGCTCATTTATTTGTAATTATAATACAACTTATATTATTAACAGTAACGATGTAAATAAACGAAATATAAATTCTCCAATAATGTTAGAATTAAAGGCAGTTTCTGATAAAAATCAGGTAACAGTATTAGAATCTTATGGAAGTGAAAATATTAGTAATTTTAATTTAGATTTATTTATTGAACATCTTGTTGCAAAAGTGAAATCAGCTCAAAATGACCTAATTGATATTACACCTGGAGAATATGAAGTAATTCTTGCTCCTCGTTGTATGAATGCTTACTGGGTAAATTTACTCGGTAGTATGCATGCTCATAGTTTGGATGTAAAAAATAGTTTTTTTGAGGATAAATTAGATAAGAAAGTTTTTCCGGATTTCATAAATTTAACTGATGATCCTACTCACCCGGATTTAATTAATTTTGATTATAGCGGTAATGGACATATTTACAGGAAATTAAAATTAATAGAAAATGGCGTTTTCTTAAATTTCTTAGTTGATAATTATTATGCACATAAATTAGGTTTGAAAGAAAATGGAGCGGAAGGTGAAGCTTTAGTGATGGGAACGGGTGATAAATCGTTAGCTAAAATGATCGGTTCTGTGAAAAGAGGACTGTATATTTCCAGTCTGCATTATATGAATTTTATTAATCATAAAGAAACTTCACTTACAGGACTTACAAGAGACGGTACTTTCTTAATCGAAGATGGGAAAATTTCCAAAATAGTAAATAATCTCAGATTCACAGAAAAAATTTCTGATATAATAAATGGAATTACAGAAATAGAAAATAGATCATATACTGTACCAAGTTCAACTAATTATGGTGAATTCAGTATTTATAGTTCTAAAATACCTCATGTTAAGGTTAAAGGATTTAAAATCAGTTCATCTACAAAAACAATATAAAAATAACTTAGGAGAAATCATGAGAAAATTAGTTTATGATATTATAAATAAATTAGATATACCCGAAATCACTTTTGCTGATGTTCGTTATACTTCTACCGATAATCAAGGTATATATTTTGAAAAGGGAGAACTTAAGCATATTGCTTCCAATACAGATTTACCAGCTCTTGGAATAAGAGTGTTAATTAATGGTTGTTGGGGGTTTGCCGGAACAACAGTTTTAAATAATTTTTCTATTGAAAAGACAATTAAAAAGGCGATATCTAATGCTAAAATAGGTAGTAAATTCAAAAATAATAAAGTTATTCTCAAACCTGAAAAACCTATCCGAGAAAGTTATTTTTATGTTCCGAAAGAAGATCCGTTTAAGATGGATAACCAAGATAAAATTCAGTATATTGGGAATATCGCAAAAAAACTTACGAAAAATAAGAAAATTGTTTATTCGTATGCATATTATCAATTTTATAGACAGTATAAGATTTATGCAAATACTGAAGGCAGCTTTGTAGATTCGCTTGTTTACGATACTTTACCAATGATGTATGTATTAGCTTCAGATGGGAAAGAAACAATGAGTAGAAAATATCCCGGAGATATGAATGCTGGAAGAGGTGGTTTTGAACATGTTCGGAATTTTAAATTTGAAGAAAATACTGATAAAATTATTGAAGAAGCAATTGCTCTTCTTTCAGCTCCCAGAATTGAAGAAGAAAGAGCTGATATAATTATTGGTGGAGGACATTTGACACTTCAACTTCATGAATCTGCGGGTCATGCTACCGAAGCAGATAGAATCTTTGGGAAAGAAATTTCTTATGCAGGAAAAACTTTCATAAAACCGGAAATGATCGGAAATTTCAGATATGGTTCTGATATTGTGAACATCTACAGCGATAGCACCGATCCAAATGGAATCGGTTTTCATATTGTTGATGATGAGGGCATACCCGGTAAGAAGGTAGATATTGTGAAAAATGGAATATTAATAAACCAGCAAACTTCAAGAGAAATTGCTCCAATACTTGGATTAGAACCGAGTTCCAATATGGTCGCTTCTTACGCCGATGATATTCCACTTATTCGGATGACTAATTTTTGCCTTGCTCCCGGAAAAGGCAGTCTAAATGAGCTTATTAAAGAAACAGAGAACGGCTATTATATTGATTACACGAAAAGTTGGTCAATTGGTGATAATCGTAATAATTTCCAATTTACTACTGAAATAGGTTGGAAAATTGAAAATGGAGAAATTAAACATCTTGTGAAAGAACCTACATATTACGGAATTACTCCTGAATTCTGGGCTTCTTGTGATAGAATCTGTGGACCTGAAGAATGGAAATTCTACGGAACTTTTCACTGTGGAAAAGGTGAACCCGGACAGACTTTGCATCTTGCTCACGGTGTAGCTCCGGCAAGATTTAAAAATGTCGT
>QMPG01000624.1 GCA_003648455.1 Bacteroidota bacterium | reverse complement strand
GGTCATCCTGGCGACTCGGTTGCGGAGCTTTTGGTTTCATAAAATCACCACGTTTTGAGGGCTGAAGTACTGTACTTGGTGATTTTAACAATTTTACGATGCAAATTTAAGCAATAATTGCAACAAGTTACACTTT
The DNA here is from genome assembly GCA_003648455.1 of Bacteroidota bacterium. The sequence continues at coordinate 2,675 of QMPG01000624.1, read as the reverse complement.
TTCAGGGATGACTATATAAACTAAGGATGGTTAAATGATTAGTAAATCAAAATATGTCCAAGGAATTAAATGCCAAAAGGCTCTCTGGCTTTCAATCCATAAACCTAAACTCCAAAATGAAATTACTCCCAGTGCTCAAGCAAGATTCGATGCTGGTAATGAAGTTGGTGAGTTAGCATTGCAGTTATATCCAGATGGGAAGAAGGTTGAGTTTGACCCAAGCAATAACTTCTCAAAAATGCTTGAAAAAACAGGTCAACTGATAGCCGCTGGTGAAGATACTATTTATGAAGCAACTTTTAGTGCCAAAGGTGCCTTGGCAATGGTTGATATCATGTACAAAACATCTGAAGGTTGGGATATTTATGAAGTAAAGTCCTCGGGAAGTGTTAAAAGTGAATACTATCACGATACTGCCATCCAATGGTTTATTCTGAATGCACAGTTAGAAATCAAGATTAATAAAATTTATATTGTTCACCTGGATACAGGGTACAGTAGAAAAGGTGATTTAGACGTTGAACAACTTTTCACAAAGGTAGATGTGACTGAAAAAGTTAAAGAAAAGCAAGCTGAAGTTGAATCCCATCTAACACAGTTTCTAAAGCTAGAAACCTCTATTGAGCCAATCATTGATGTTGGTGCACATTGTAAGAAAAATGGAAACGGGGAATGTTTCTATACTGATCATTGTTGGAAACATATACCCACGCCATCAGTATTTGATATTAACGGACATATTTTAAATCTAAATAAGAAGCTTGGATTCTATCAACAAGGGTTTATTAAAATTGCTGATGTTTCAAGTGATATGGATTCGAGTGCAAAGCTGAATATGATCGTATCATCTCACATAAAAAATGAGACGGTTATTAATAAAAAGGCTGTAAATGGATTCATCGACAAGATCCAATATCCGATTAGCTTTTTTGATTTCGAGACATTTACAGATGAAATTCCTTATTTTGATAATCAAAATCCCTTTGAAGTGATTCCATTTCAATATTCTCTGCACATAATGAATGCAGGGAAAGACATAGAGCATAAAGAATTTTTAGGCGATGAGCATACTGACCCGAGAAAAGCCTTAGTTCATCAGATGCTTAATGATTTTCCTGAGACGGGGAGTATTGTTGCTGCTAATGCTTCTTATGAAAAGAGAATGATAAGGGAATTAGCGGCTTATTATCCTAAGTTCAATAACCAACTCTTAGCTTTAAATGAACGGTTTGTTGACATTCAAACACCATTCAAACAATTGGACTACTGTCATCCCGACTTGCATGGGAAATACTCTATGAAATTATTATTACCAGCATTGTTTCCAGATGACCCTGAGCTCGATTATAAGAAGTTAGAAATACAAGGCGGTGGTGATGCGATGCTTGAATTCCCAAATTTACGCAAGATTAATGATAAGTATGAGCGTGAACGAATTAGAGGTGCATTGCTTAAATATTGTAAATTGGACACATATGGGATGGTTAAGGTTTTTGAGAAATTAAGGGATATTTAAAATACAATGTTTAAATAGGAAGGTAAATATTATGACCAATAACAATCAAACAGCTTTAAAATTTACGCTGCCCATTTATTTAAAAGAGTATTTTGTAATCCCAGAAGACACAACCAGTTGGAATAAAGACTATTTCGATTTTGTATCAGGTAAAAAACAAACAAGATATTTCAGGCCAAACCGGAAGCGTGCAGATTTTAAAAGCCATGGGAAAGCTTTAGTTCCACTCTCTGACTCTGATATTAAGAATTTTATACCCGAACATGGAATATACATTCTTGTATTCCAATATCCATACCCTGCAATATACGTGGGAATTGCAACTGAGAACAGTACTGAAACCATTACCAGTCGAATTAAAAAACACCGTGTGAAAATTACAGCATCTAATGTAGGAGCTAGTGACAAGTCAGTTGGTGGAGTAAGCCATACTAAAGGCTGGCGTATTTTTGCACCTGGAAGGTTTGATTATTTCAATGGTATCGGTGAAATTGATACATGTCAGGATGTAAGATTAATTACAGGAACGTTTAAAGCATCAAGTGGTAGTGAGAACTACAAAAAAGAAGCTGAATACTTTGAGCGTATGATTGAAAGCAATAAGAATACTGTATTAGATTCAATTATCTCAAGACTTTGGCCTAACGAAAAGCTAAAACATGGAAATATTGAAATGATTACAACAAATGTCAGCAGAGGTATACGACCACATAATCCTATTATTCAGCTTTGGGATAACAAATTAATAACAGTTTAGTGAATCGCCCCTAGTTTCCTAGACACTTCTTAGTTATAAAAATTCTAACTTCAGGAGGTCCCCATGAGCAGCAAGCGCTGACGGTGTGTTTTGGATATGCTGTGCTGATGTATAAGTGGCTACTATTGTTTATTATCTATCAGGCTGTTGAAAAACTAACCAGCCGTTAGCCTTTTACACCTGAAAATGATTTTTTGATCTTTGACAATCTGTTTTCGTTGGTTCCGTGCAATTTATGTGCGTTTCGGAACCCAAATATCTAACTCTGTCGTGGCTACAAGGAAGCTTTCTCTCTTTTTGGCATCATAGCCCCCAGATCAGGGTTCGCATTCGGACTAAGTTGTACGCAGCTGCCGCCAAAGTGAAGTCACATTCAACTCGTTCAAGTCCACGGTGGCGTGT
>QMPG01000623.1 GCA_003648455.1 Bacteroidota bacterium | reverse complement strand
TGTATATATTAACCGAAAACTTACCACTCTATTAATCGAAAAGTTACCACTTAAATAAGTTTAATAGATCTTTGTTTTTTTTAAAACAGAGATAAAAAATGATAACAATGGTAGATAAAAATTCGATATTGATAATGTATTATCGGGATAGAGAAAGTAAAAGCTACATTTCACAAAAATTAAAAATAAGTCGTAGTGTAGTTCGTAAATACATCAATGAACACGAAAAGACAATTAGCAATTCTAAAATAAAAGTTCATTTAGAAAAAGGACTGTCAAGTAAGCCGTGTTATAATGGTTCTGGAAGGACTAAGGTTAAGTTGGTCAAAGAGGTAGAAGAAGAAATAAAAAAATGCTTAAATAAGAATACAGAAAAGCGTAATCAGGGTTTGCATAAACAAATAATGAAAAAAATAGATATTCATGAATACCTGTTATCCAAAGGCTATGAAATAGGCTATACAACAATTTGTAATTATGTAAGAGAAATAGAATCATCAGTGAAAGAAGGTTTTATAAAACAAATTTATAAGCCTGGTATTGTTTGTGAGTTTGATTGGGGTGAAGTAAAATTATTTATAAAAGACAAATTGCAAACTTTTAATTTGGCAGTTTTCACGAGTGCTTATAGTAATTATCGTTGGGCAAAATTATTTCACAGGCAAGACAGTTTAGCATTTAGCCAAAGTCATATAGATTTTTTTTCACAATTACAAGGCGTTCACAAAGAGCTTGTTTACGATAATATGCGAGTAGCAGTTGCAAAATTTGTAGGGCGAACAGAAAAAACACCAACCCGTGCTTTATTGGAATTGTCGAGTTATTACAAATTTGGTTTTCGGTTTTGTAATATACGCAAAGGTAATGAAAAAGGGCACGTTGAAAGAAGCGTAGAATATATTCGCAGAAAAGCGTTTTGTATTGAGGATGAATTTTCTGATTTATCAGAAGCTAATAAACATCTGCAAGAAATTTGTGATAAGTTAAACGATACAACTCAACAATTATCAGGCAATAAAACAGCAAACGAACTTTTTGAAATTGAGAAATCACATCTGTATAAAAGTAAAATTCCATATAAATGTTTTAAAGATGAACATGCAAAAGTTGATAAATATTCATGTATAACACTTTATGGAAATCGTTATTCAGTACCGGACTTTCTTATTGGTAAATTACTTAATGTTAGAGTTTTTGCCGAGAAAATAGATGTTTATTATAATACAGACTTTATTTGTAAGCATACCCGAAATTACGGAGCTCATACTTGGGACTTAGATATAAATCATTATCTGACAACCTTGTTTCGCAAACCGGGGGCATTAAATGGTTCTATGGTTTTATCGCAGTTAAGCCGGCGAGTTAAAAATATTTATACAGAATATTTTACAGATGACAGCCGGGGTTTTGTAGAGTTATTACAATACATAAAAGACAAAGAAATTAGTTTTGAAACAGTAGAAACAGCCATAAAAACAGTAAAACAAATAACGCCGACAAATATCAGTAAAGACAAGATATTGGCGGTAATAGATAAAGAAAAAAAGCCTGTTACCAAGGAAAAGAAAGACAATGAAATATATCATCATTCACAGGCTATGTTAAACGAATTAAGTGCTTATTTCAATTAAAAAAAGGAAATGGAATCAATAAATGATAATATAAAAATATTAACAAAAGAGATAGGTTTGCCGGGTATCCGCCAGAATTTCGAGCTGCTTCTCGATGAATTTAGTAATAAAGATAAAAGCTATAATGAGTTTTTATACAAGCTGTTAGAAATGGAGTTTACATCACGGACAAAGAGTCGAAAAGCATCAAGGATAAGGCAGGCAATGTTTCCTTACAAAAAATATCTTGATGAATTAAGTTTAAAAGAACTTCCTGATGATGCCAAAACAAAACTATCGGAATTTGAAAACCTTGATTTTATAAAACATGGAAGAAATATAATTTTAGCAGGAAACCCTGGAACAGGCAAAACTCATATAGCTATAGGGCTTGGAATTAAAGCTTGTTTAAACGATTTTAAGGTGCATTTTACAACTGTTCCACGCCTAATAACCCAGATAAAAGAAAGTCGTTCAGAAAAGACTTTAAGGCAATTTGAAAATCGGTTTGAAAAATATGACCTGGTAATATGTGATGAGTTTGGTTATATATCTTTTGACAAAGAAGGAGCTGAATTATTGTTCTCACATCTCTCATTACGAGCCGGAATAAAATCAACAATTATAACCACAAACCTGTCTTTTGACCGCTGGAGTGAAATATTTGGTGATACAGTATTAACTGCTGCAATGGTTGATAGGCTTACACATAAAGCTCATATTGTAAATATGAACGGAAAATCATACAGAACAAAAGAAACATTACAATGGTTAAAAAAATAAAAAAAACGGAACAAGCTAAAATTAGAGCACCAAGCTCAGGTTTGATTTTTAAAAATCAAACCTGAGCTTGAACAAAAACTAACAATTGTTTACATGATAAATAATTGTATTTTTGTGTCTCAAACTGGTAAGTTTTCGATTAATACTACTGGTAACTTTTGGATTAATATATACATTATTGTCTAAAAACTCATTTTCACATAAGGTGTTCCTCTTTTTATCGTTGCAAAAACCCGATGAATTAATTTGTTTCTTATTGCATTAATTACCGAAAATTCATTTTTACCTTCTTTAAGTTTCCTTTGAAAATACTGCCTTATTTGGCCATCATAACGTATTGCTGCATATGCACCATTTGTAAGAAGAGATTTGAGCTCTTTATCTGCCATTTTATTTATCCTTACTACTTTCTTAATACTTG
>QMPG01000622.1 GCA_003648455.1 Bacteroidota bacterium | reverse complement strand
AACGCAAATACAAGCGAAAACTTAGTTTCAATTCCAAAATGGTTCGATTAAAATCTTTGCGTAGCTGACCAAACAACCGTTACTACGTATCCGTCCGCCGTTGAGCATATTGTCAGTTAATTTGCCAATCTCTATTTTTGTCAAAAAAAAAGGACATGGCAAATATAGCAAAACAAGACAGACAAACCAAAATGTACTCGTTGGTTGAAAAATGGAACAATTCATCTTCCAGTAAAAAAGAAATTTGTTTAGAAAACAATGTAAATATCGGCACATTTAATTATTGGCTTAATAAGTACCGAAAAAATAAATCTTCCGAGTTTATTGAACTAAAGCCAGAATCTAATTATTCGGATTTAGAATCCAATACAGTTGTGCGATTTGAGTTCTCAGGCAATATTTCAGCAGAAGTACCCGCAGAACTCGCTATGAAATTTATGCATCAACTTGCCGGTAATTAATATGTTCGCACTAAATGATTCTCAAAAATTTTATTTTTACGTAAAATCCACTGATATGCGAAAAGGCTTTAACGGACTTTCGGGTTTGGTTCGCACAGGAATGCAACGTAATCCCCTTTCGGGAGAAATTTTCATTTTCGTAAACAAAAAACGAAACATGATGAAACTTTTACACTGGCAAGCTGGCGGATTTGTTTTATACTTCAAACGCTTAGAAGCAGGAACTTTTAAAATACCAAAAAACCATGAAAAAACAATTTTAATTTCATACACCGAACTTTCGATGATAATTGCTGGAATTTGGACAAAAACAATACAAAAAAATAAGCGTTTTACCAAATTCTAAAGCATAATATAAAGCATTGTTTTTCTTTTGTTTAAGCTATTTTTTATTCCTATTTTTGTGGTGTGAAAGACGTACAAAACATAGCAGAAATAAAGGTAAAATCTAATGCTGAATTAGTAGAAGAAACTATTACTTTAAAAGAAGAAAACGACCGTCTTTCAGCGAGAGTTCTTTATTTGGAGTTGGAGTATAAAAAATTACAAAAGTTAATTTTTGGTGCTAAAAGCGAGCGTTTTAAAGAAGAACCCAAAGAGCAATTAAAATTAGAATTATTTCCAGAAGTTATTGAAAAAAAGGATTTTGAAGAAGAAGAAATAACTTATAAACGAAAAAAGGAAGTACCTAAAAAAAAGCCTATTCGCACACAACTTCCTCTTAATTTGGTACGTAAAACAGAAATAATAGAACCTGAAAATATTCCTGAGGGAGCAAAGAAAATAGGTGAAAATATAACAGAAGTTCTTGAATATGACCCAGGTAAAGTATATGTTCGTAAAATAGTACGTCCTAAATATGTAGTGGAAAATCCAATTAAGACTCCTGATTTTGATTCTGACAAAGTGATACTTACGGCTGATATGCCTGATGATTTGCCCTTATTTGCAAGCAATGCTGGAGCTGGATTTTTAGCTCATTTATTTGTGTCGAAATATATTGATCATCTTCCATTTTATCGACAAATACAAATTCATAAGCGACAAGGAATAATTCTAGCCTCATCAACTATAAACGACTGGTTTGCAAATACTTCAAAATTATTACAACCACTCTATGAAGTTTTGAAAAAGAAGGTATTACAATCCTCTTATATTCAAGCAGATGAGAGTCCGATTAAAGTACTAACTAAAGATAAACCGGGCAGTACTCATATAGGTTGGATGTGGGTTTATCATTCACCGCCAGATAAATTACTCTTTTTTGACTATCGCCCAGGGCGAAGCCAAACTGGACCTAAAGAAATATTAATAGATTTTCATGGAATTTTACAAACAGACGGCTATGTCGTTTACAGTCAATTTGCTGACAAGGAAAGGGTGCGTCTTGCTGCGTGCATGGCTCATGCACGTCGTAAATTCTTTGAAGCAAAGGAAGAAAATCCTGATATTTGCAAATTTGTTCTGACTAAAATTGGAGCCCTTTATGATATTGAGCGTACTATAAAAGAAGAAGAGCTTTCTGTCGAAGCAATTTTAGAAAAACGACAAAAGGAATCTTTACCAATAATGAATTCGCTGAAAGCGTATTTTAGTGAACAGCAAAATGAAGTTTTACCTAAAAGTCTTACTGGGAAAGCGATATCTTATGCCCAAAGTTTATGGAAACGTTTGAGTGTGTTTTTAGACAAACCAGAAGTCTTGATTGACAATAATCTTATTGAGAATTCGATTCGTCCTCTAGCCTTGGGTCGTAAAAATTATTTATTTGCAGGCTCTCATGCTGGAGCTCAGCGTACTGCTATGATGTATTCATTTTTCGGTTCGTGTAAAATGCAAGGAATTGAACCTTTGGCTTGGTTAAAATCTACACTCGAAAAAATATCAAATCATAAAGCTAACAAACTTCATCAACTTCTACCTGGGTACAAGGAATAGCAAAATTGCAAAATTATACGATTATTTTCATACTTGCAATATGCTCAACGGCGGACGGATACATAAAAAGGATTCCATCTTTTATTAAAATTTCTGCCTTTTCGTATTTTTCAATTATAGGCTTAATATACGAAAAATTTCTTGAATTTACATGAATTTTTCTATTTTTTTTTGGTACAATAAATCCTTTTCCCTTGAAAAAAATTTTTTTTTCTACTGTTCTTATTTCTTCAATTTTCTTATTCAAATTAAATATTTTTATCAAGCCATCTTTCTTTGTTTCAATTAATAATGTAGAATCTAAATCAACTAAAAATCCACCAATAAAATTTTCTAAATTATTAATTTTAAGATTAAGTTTTTTTGCTTTTGCTGAATCTTTTGGAGAAATCCAAATTCTTGTTTTTTTATATTTGTT
>QMPG01000621.1 GCA_003648455.1 Bacteroidota bacterium | reverse complement strand
TGGTGTTCAAAAATTAAATTCGCTACTTAGTAAACTGTAAGTATGGAAAGCTTTAATTTCGCACTACGCTTACAATAACGTTGGTAGCAATTAAAGGGAAAATCCAAGAAAAATAAAGAATGATAAAAAAACTATTTCTAAACGATAAATTTATACTCATATTGATTCTGCTAAATGCAGTAACAATATTTGCAAGTGGATTTGAAATGTCGTTTAATAATAGATTTGCACTTTCATTAATCGATAATCTAATAACGGGATTTTTCATTGTTGAAATAATTGTAAAATTTAAAGAATTTGGAATTAAAAATTATTTCAAATCGAATTGGAACAAATTTGATTTTATATTAGTTGCCTTATCCTTCCCTACTTTGATAGCATTTATCGGAAATGTAGAAGTTACAAGTTTTAGTTTCTTGCTTGTGTTTAGAGTTATGCGAGTTTTTAAATCATTCCGATTTTTAAAATTTATTCCAGGAATTGAACATTTAGTAAAAGGAATTAGCCGAGCATTAAAAGCCTCTATTGTCGTTTTGATTGGATTTGTAATTTACATTTTCATTATTGGAATTTTCTCGTTCTACCTTTTTAAAGAAGTTTCGCCTGAATATTTTGGGAATCCTTTAAATTCGCTATATTCTATTTTTAAGATTTTTACAGTCGAAGGCTGGTATGAAATTCCCGAACAATTAACACAAGGCTTATCTTCTATAACATCGTTTTTTACATATATGTATTTTATCTTTGTGGTAATCTCAGGTGGAATATTTGGCTTGTCGCTTGTAAACTCGATTTTTGTAGATGCAATGGTCAGCGATAATAACGATGAGCTTGAAAAGAAAATCGAACTGATTGATAAAAAAATTGACAAATTACTAACTAAAAAAGAAGAATTATGAAGTTAGAGAAAATATTAGATAGTGTTAATTCACTTGAAAAGAACTCTTTTTTGAAAATTATCGACAATATAATTTCGAATAACCCAAAGAATTATAAAGAGATTGAAAAAATCCTATCAGAAAATAACAATAATCTGAAAGGCATCGACAATATCAATATTGCCAAAGTATTTAACCTTATCACAGATGAATTTACAGAAGTAGTTAAACAAGAATTTGTTGCTACAACTTCTCAACTTGATATTTTAATTGATATTATTATCCGAGACGGTCATAATTTGATTAAAGAAGATTGGTTTGTTTATCTATACGAAAAAGAAATTAAAAGTATTAAGGCTAAAATCGCTGATTTAAAGAAAGAACTCGAAAGCGAGAAGTCAAACATAGACGAGAGCAGAAAAAGAGATTATAACATCTATAAAGCTTGTGTGCATACAGCATATTTCAACGATAATGTAAACAATCGAGATACAAAAATCACAAATGATGAATTATCAATTTTGTTAACTTTATCTACCGAACTTGAATTATCGCAAGAAGAAATTAAATTAATCAATTACATTGTTATTCCACCCGTTAAATTACAAATTGAGCAAGTAATTAACGATTTAAAAGTAATTGGACTTATTTTTTATTCAAAGAAAAATAGACAAGTTTATGTTGCCGATGAAGTTGTAAGAGTTTTACGAAAAATTCGCAAAAAACAAGTTGCCGATAAATTCTATCGAAGATTTTTGAAATTATTAAGAGAACCACAAGTAAATATTGTTTGTAGAAATCACAATATCGACATCAAACTTCCACTCGAAGATAAAATTAAAAGAATAATAAACGAAGGTATTTCATTCTCAAATCTATTATCAAACGAACTTCATAAAGACGGAACGTCTTTAACCGAAAAGAAAAAGTTTGTAAATGAAATATGGGAAAAGGGATTTGAAATGTCGGGAAGTTTAAAAGGCACAACCCTTGAAGAAAAAATTGGAAACTTAATTGCATATTTCGACGAAATCGAAAAAGACGAGAAAGTTGGAATTTCAATCGATGGTTACGGTCAACTACTTTCCGATTTAAACGAAACATTCCCAAAACTGAATAAAACAATTCGTTCAGAATTTGAAATGCAAGACGAATTTGTATTGAAAAGTGAATATTTATTAGATTTTAACATCAAACCAAGAGATATTCTTGATATTATCGAGAAAAAAGACCTTTTAGATTTTTGCAAAAAATATGACCTTAAACAAAGAGGAAATGCAGTCTTGAATATTTTGGACGGTTACAAAGATTCTGATAATTTATTTATCGAGAATTACGAAAATATTGGATTTAGAGATTTAAACGCACTAAAAGAAAACGGAATTAGCTTAAAAGAAGCCGAATTAGGCTTGAAATTCGAGGACGTAACAAAAGCAGTGTTTGAAAAGTTAGGATTTAATGTAGACGAAGATTTAAAGAAAAAATTGAATACTAAGAAAAACAAAATTGACCTTGTTTTAAATTTGGGCGATGACGGATTAATAATTATCGAATGTAAAACTGTAAAAGAAAGTGGATACAATAAATTTAGTTCAGTTACTCGACAAATGAAATCTTACATTGATTTAGCAACAGGAAATGGACACAATGTTGTAAAATCGTTATTAGTTGCACCAGATTTCAGCGATGAATTTGTAAATGATTGCGACCTCGATTTCGAATTGAATTTATCATTAATAACAGCATCTTCGTTATTGAAAATTCTTGAAGCGTTTAAGAGTTCAAAACATAAACAATTTCCATATCAGCTTTTAATGAAAGATGTATTGATAAAAGAAGATAGGATAATTAAAGCGATAAATAAGAAATAATAAAAGCTACCAACAATGCATATAAAAAATAGCGAAATCAGTGAGTATTCGGGCGGTGTAGCTCATATCGGG
>QMPG01000620.1 GCA_003648455.1 Bacteroidota bacterium | reverse complement strand
TTTTAAAGCAACGTTTTCCTGATAACACCACTATTAAACTGGAAGGGTTTAGTCCTAATTATTCATCCAATGGTTCTATGGCTTTAACAATGCTCATGTCATTTCCTGAAATAATGAGTAAAGCAAAACAAGCCAAAAAAGAATTAAAGAAAATCATCAAAAAGTATAGTATTCATGCTGTAATATCTGATAATCGTTATGAACTATCAACATCTGAAGTTCCATCTATATTTATTACTCATCAATTAAACATTCAAACAAACGGTTGGCAGGTTGTTGTAAAACCAATAATAGACTGGATAATAAATAGTTACATAAATAAATTTGATGAAGTTTGGGTACCTGATGTTACAGCAGGTTTTCAATTATCGGGTAAACTTTCAAATTCAAATAAATTCTTATCTAAACGTTTTTATATTGGATTATTAAGCAGGTTTTCAAAAGCTGATAATAATAGCAAGCCGAAAAATTTCGACCTTCTAATAATATTATCAGGACCCGAACCACAACGAACAATATTAGAAAAAATGTTATTGGCACAAGCCCTTGAAACCAACTTAAAAATAGTTATGCTTCTGGGCAAGCCTGATGAAAATATCAATAAAGAAATAAACAATGTGAAATTAATTTCGCATCTCCCTGATGCCCAATTTGCCTCACTTATTCGAAGTGCTAAATTTGTTATTAGCCGACCCGGATACTCAACTATGATGGATTTAGCAAATTTTGGGAATAAGGCGGCTTTTATTCCAACACCGGGGCAAACTGAACAAGAATATCTTGCCAACAGACTACTTGAGAAAGGCATTGCTTTTTCACAAAGTCAAAGCAGTTTTAATTTGTCTAAAGCAATTGCTAACCAAAATAAATACACTGGCTTGATTATGGAGAATAATACTGAATTGCTTAAATCAAGGATTGATAATTTATTGATTTAATCTATTTTTGCAGGTTAAATCAACAATCTCCAAGTTTGGTATCAAAAGATGATAATAACACTTTTCTAAAAATAAGTAAACCTATTTGGAATATTATTGGGAGTATCTCTGTAGGTATAGGGATTATTGGAATATTTGTTCCTCTGTTACCTACAACACCTTTTCTGCTGATTGCAGCATAAAGTTATAACAGAGGTTCAAAAAAAATGAGCAATTGGCTTAAAAATAATAAATTGATAGGTCCATATATTAATAATTACCAGGAAAAAAAAGGTATTACGTTGAGAGCAAAAATGAACTCTATATTTTTATTATGGATTACAATAGGTATCTCTCTTTATTTAGTCAATAATAATTATATTAGGATAATTCTTATTCTAGTAATTGTTGGTGTTACTACTCATCTAATTTTGATACCCACGTATAGGAGTAAATAAAGGTAAAATTTTAAGTCAGGTATGAGAGGTCGGCTTTTGTAAACCATTCATTAATAGAAATTGAATGAGTCTAAATAATTAAAAATATGTTACTTGAAAAAGAAATGAAACTAGCTGATGTAATCCATCATGATTACAATCTGATACCTGTAATAGTTCGCTTTGGAATTATGCTTGGATTTGGAGATAGTAGTATTAACAAAATATGTCAGGAAAAAAATATCAATCCTGATTTTCTTATAACAATACTTAATGCTTTTCACGATCCTCAATATCTTAACAATGATTCTCAGCAAAACTTTTCTGCTACACAATTAATAGATTATCTCCAGCAAACACATAGTTATTATTTACAGAATAAAATTCCTGAAATTGAATATTTAATTAGTGAAATGGAGACTAACAATGAAGTTGATAGCACATCACATAATATACTGCAGAATTTTTTTAAAGAATACAAAACCGAACTCATTAAACATATTGAAAGAGAGGAGAAACATATTTACCCTTATGTAATTGAACTTGAGGCTGCAATAAAAAGCAATATCATTTCTCATTCTTTACTTTACCGTATTGAAGAATATTCTATTTCATCCTATGAGGCTGAACACGAAAATGTTGAAGAAAAGCTTAAAGATTTAAAAAATATTATTATTAAATATTTACCTCCATCAGATAAACAACAAAGTCGTTTCAAACTGCTTAAAGAACTAACCGTGTTAGAAAAAGATTTAAACGATCATGCTAATATTGAAGATTTGATTTTAGTTCCGAAAGTGGAGTTGCTTGAGAAATATGCACTTGGTAAATAACAGTTGCTATGAGTAAAACAAAAAAAGTAATCGTTATTTCCAATGCATTTTTGCTTACCGCCGGAATTGAAAGCTTGGTGTTAGAATTAAGTGGTATGTTGGTTGATCATGTATATAACGGTTCTGAAAGAAATCTCTGTGAGAAAATAATAAGTGGAAAACCTGAGTTCATAATTATCGATCCTAATTCTGTTAACGAAAAATTAATACCTCTGCTACGAGAATTAAATAATGAAAAAGACATTAAAATAATTGGCGTAATATCATCATTTTCAAATCAAAATATCATTAGCAAATTTTCTTATACATTAAACAGTCAAAACAATAAGTATCAACTGGTTGAAGCATTTAGTAAAATTGTTGGCAAGAGAAATCTAGTAGATATGGGCAACGAACAGTTACTAAGTAAACGCGAAAATGAAATTCTGCGTCAACTGGCTCTGGGATTAACTAACCAGGAAATTGCTGACAAACTCTTCTTAAGTGTTCATACTGTTATGACTCACCGAAAAAAAATAACGCGAAAGTTAGGAATCAAAACAGTTTCAGGACTAACTGTTTTTGCATTGATGAATAAACTTGTTGATATACGTGAGGTGGAAAGACAAGGATAGCAGACTATTCAGAGTCGGGCA
>QMPG01000619.1 GCA_003648455.1 Bacteroidota bacterium | reverse complement strand
TTCTAATATTCTGTTTTTTTTGTCTGCGTTTTGCAAAGTTAATTTCGATGAAGCAAATTTTTTTAATAGGAGGGTAGTGATGTTACCTAGAATTTTCTGGTAGCAGTGTTGTACCTAACGGTTGGGCTATGCTGCGTACCGCTTTAATGTTACTAATTTTTCTGTTTACAAATATATTAAATTAAGGAACGTAATGTTCATATTTACAACTGATTGCGGTATGCAGTATAGGTATTGTTATGGGCTGTTTTTTAACTAACAAATATCTATTAATTCATTTTTTTCATAATTCTATTTAATTCCACTTCAAATTCTGAATTGTCAATTAGCTCCTTTTTAGATGAAACAATTTTTTTTATTACTGTAAAGTCGACATTAAAGTATTCTGATTTTACATTTATTCCGGGGGCAAGTTTCATTATCCTATCATATCCTCCGTCAATATAATTTACAAACCAGTCTGGATTTATTCTTAACTCTTTAGATTTATAATACTTTGTTATTACGGTTTCTGATTTACTTTCACTTCCATCTTTTATAGAAATACTTTTTATTACCCAACAATTATTGTTCAAAATGTTGGTGTCGGTCAATTGTTCAATAGTTGTTGTAAAGTCAGTATTCTTTATGTCAGAATAATAAATTGTATCCATTCCTCCATATTCGATAAAATAATGGTTTTTTTCTAGGTTTAGAATGCTTATTCTTACCAGAAGTCCTTCGCTATTGTAGTATTCATCTCTGAAATTACCCTCACTAAATTTTTTAATAATCTTAGTACCGTAATATTTCTTCAAGTTCTCTTCAGAAATTCTTGGATTTTTTATTTCATATTCAATAGAATATTCAATTATGCCTTGAAAATAATCATCTTGTCCAAATGTATCCGTACTAATAAGCACTAGAAAAGAACAAAAAATCATTAGTGTTATTATTGATTTTTTCAAGTACTGATTCATTCTAATTTTTAACATTTGATATATATTTTTGTGTTTTTTTCATGTCTTCAAATAGCCCATAACGTTCAGGCTATGCTGTCGTACCGCATTTATTACTACAATTTTTCTACTTACAAATATATTAAATTATGAAACATAATATTCATGTTTACAACTAATTGCGGTATGCAGTATGAGCCATTGTTGGGCACTGTACTTTATTCATTAATGTATTTTTCAAGTTCTTCTACAAGTACGAAATCTACATTATATTCAGTATGATAGGCAGCAAATACTTTCTTGTCTACAACAAATGCCTTTCTAACTTTCCAATCTGTAGCATATTCAAGTTTGAAATAATCAACAAATTTTTCAATATTTTCTTTTACAAAATCATATTTTTTGTTGAGTTTTATATTATACCTTTTTCCCTTCATTCCAAAGAAATCTTTGAATACTTGATTAATACTATAAGGTCTATTTTTTTGAAGAATTGATTTTGCTTCTAATACAAAAAGTGTTTTAGATGATTCGCTTACACATAAAACATCAATCTCTCCGCAAGGTGGAAACTTTGGTAATTCTGAAGAAATAATATTGAATTTTTTTAAATTGAGTAAAACAAAATCAGGTCTTAAGATTTGTTTTAATTTATTTGCAGCATGAGTTTCAAGTTGTTTGCTGTTAATCTTGTGAATTTTATCTAACTCCGTAATTATTTTTTTATTCTTGACTTGATAGGGAAAATCTCCGCCTAAAATCTCATCCCACCACAATAGATGTGAAAATTTACATAATTGATTTCCAAATAAATATTTATCATTTTCAATTTTGATAATTGGACAAACATTTAACCTGCTTTTACTTCTAAGTAATTCAGTTGGAATCAATCGGTCATCATTATCATAAGTTTGATAAGAAAGGGTGGTATCTTCTATAATCTTTATTATCTCATTTTTTTCTATTTTCAGCAACATACTTTTGAGATATTCAACAATTTCGTTCATTGTGACTAATGAGAGAGGAAATGAATATTTGGATTCAAAATTTGCACGAGATAAAGCGTATAAAATGTCTAGTTGATTCCTTAAAGAATATCCAAACTCACTTATGTATTCAGAGTTTAAATGGTTAAACTGTTTCATTATTGGACTTAAATCACTTTCAGTTATTTCTTTATTTGGTTGAATCTCTTGATGATGATTCTCTGAAGCTTTTTTATAAACATATTTAGAGTTTTCAATTTGATTATTTATTAAGTCATCTTGATATTTTACATGGTCAATCTTGTCTGATATTTTTTCAGTTGTAATTTCGTATAAATCGGAGATAATTAATTTATGTGGGCTTAAATCATAGTTTATGTATTCATATATTTGTGATGTTTCCATTAAGGCTGCTACAATACCCAATAAGAATGTCCAATCTGTTTTTGTTATCTTTTGCTTACCATTTGGATTTATTTTTAATATAGTTTGAATAATATGTTTAGAGTATGCTGATTGTAATATCAATGGTTTCGTTTCTTCTTTTACTTTTTCCTTTAAATTGTAGCGGATTGCTCTATTGGTATTCATTCCATGCTTAATTTTATTCATTTCTCTTTCACCTTCAACAAGTTCAAGTTGTTGGTGCGAAAAAATTAAAACATGACTATTGAATTTTTTAATTTGCTCTTCAAGTAGTGTTTGTAAAAAGTCGAATATAGTTCCATTTATTTCTTTCGATTGTTCACCAGTATATATCCCAGGTTTAATGTCAGTATTAAAGAGATATTCCGCAAATAATTTATTCACTTTTCCAATGTCTGATGAATTGATTTTAATTATGGGGCCATACTTATCTAATTTAGGATTTTCCGTTTCAAATAAATTAAAGGAGAAG
>QMPG01000618.1 GCA_003648455.1 Bacteroidota bacterium | reverse complement strand
TCCCGAAAGCTTTCGGGAGTGGTGTATTCATCAATTGTTTATTTTCAGCGGTATTCATGCGTGCTTCGCAAGAGAGAGGCTCTCCCCGTCAGATTATCTGGCGGGGCAGTCTACTCGATTACCCACCGTGCTTATTTATTATCAGTTATTTACATTTACTTATACACAAAAACTTATTAATTTACAATCTATTAGATTTGCTGGATTATTTGGGTCTTTAACTTCTACATCTATTAACTCAAATCCTTCATTTTCAATCCCTTCAACTTTTAATTTACTTTCTTGTGGGAAATTATCATACTTCGCTGTTGGAATGACGCAAACCAATTCAAATTCTCTTTCTGTTGTTTGATGGAGATAATCAAAAACTTTACGAGGGTTTTGTATGTGCCACATTCCCCTTATTCGAAGGTTTGTAATTCCTAGAGGGTCAACACGATTTACTCGACCTAATTCTTTTGTTTCAGCAAATTCAACATCAGGAATTGTTCCTATTCCTTCGGATATAGTATTTTTAATTCTTTGATAAGTTTCGTGTTTTGCTGCATAAATATTTCCATAAACTAACCAAAGAGAATTCAATGTCTCGTCAGATGTATGCCCAACACAATAAATCAAATCTTTGACATCCCAATCTTCACAGGTGCGACATTCATTGGTTATCATTGGACTTGTAGAATGTATATCTGCTTTTGGATATGAACTATTTAAAGCCAAATCACTTTTAGCACTTTGAGTTTTTTTAACTTCAATTGCATCTCCGCCATTAATCATAATATCTGGAGGGTGGTTTTGATTTCCTAACCAAGAAAATTCTCGGTTAAAAGATTGCATTCTTATTAGTTCATCTGTAACTCCAAATGTCCCGGCAAATGCATCTTTGATATAATATTCAAGGGCTTCGCCCATATTGTTTGCTCTATTTCTACCTGAATAAAGGCTTCTTATTTCAAAGTCTTGATGATTTACAATATTATATATTGCTTCTAAAATATTTGTCATACTGCTATTGTTTCTTCTTGAACTTGTTTAACTTTTTCAAATTTTACTGCATTTGTTGTATTTGCAGCAATTTGTTTCTTAATACAATTTGCTAAAAATTTTGCCAAATTAACTGGAACAGCATTGCCAATCATTTTGTAACCAGCAGGTACATTATTATAATAAAAAATGAAATTATCAGGAAATGTCTGAATTCTTGCACATTCTCGAACACTTAATCTTCTGTAAAGGTCTTCTTTTCCTGGTACAAATACTCTAATATTCTGTTCAATAAATTTCATCTTTGGTGCCTGAGGATGGATTGGAGCGTGCCTACCACCTGCCTGTATAGTAAATGATTGTTCATCCCAACTTCTAACACGATTTCTTGACATAAAAATTGAAGAAAAACTGCCTATCATATATTCGTGATTAGGTACAGCACATTTATTTCCGTTCGTTTTATTATATTCTTTTGCAGGTAATACTCCGTCTTTCAAATCTGATATGGCATCTGCTAAAGTCTGCTTTGGGAACTTTTCTTTTGAAAATTCAAATTTAAAGTTCAAATCTTTCCTAATACCAATAAAAAATACCCTTTTTCTGTCTTGTGGAACATTGTAGTCTGAGGCATTTAACATTTGAAAAGATAATTCATACCCAACACCAGCATTTCTAAATAGTTCTTTTATTCCTTCTAATGCTTCATTGTGCTTTGATATTAGCATACCACTTACATTTTCTGCTAAAAAGAATTTCGGTTGTTTTGCTTCCAATATTCGGATAAAATCATAAAACAATTGCCCTCTTTTATCTTTAATTCCTCTTGCTGCACCCGCTTCACTCCAACTTTGGCAAGGTGGTCCACCTATAATACCATCACAATCAGGAACATCTTCTGCTGGTATATTAACAATACTTCTCTTGTCAAGAATTGTACTGGGATGATTTTTTTCATAAGTTTCCCAAATCTCTTTATCATATTCATTTGCCCAAATTATATCAAAACCTGCTTGTTGAAAACCAAGGTCTAATCCACCTGCACCTGAAAAAAATGAAACTATTTTCATAAAACTTTTTCTTTTTTATATTGATTATTTAATTGTCTTCTGTATTTTGCTTTTTCTTCGGCTACAACAAGCATTTCTTTCGTACAATTACACTCGTAAATTTTTTTAGCAATCTGGTCGCTTACAAATTCACGTTGTAGTTCTTTAATGTTTAATTTGAACACTTTTGCCAATTTGAAAAGTCGTTTTTCGTCAAAATCTCTTTTCCCGTTTTCTATTTTACTCAAATTTGCACTGTCTAAGTCTAATTTAGCAGCAAGTTGAGTTAATGTAAGGTTTTGATTATTTCTTAACGCTCTAATGTATTCTCCGAATGTTACTTTTTTAAGACTTGTCATAATTTGACAAAATTACAAAATATTTTCTAAATATTCAATTCTTTTTTTGTTGTGTATGTTTTTTATTCTATGCTGTTTTTTCGTATGGTGGGTAACGTCAGTCCGTCCAATAACTCCGCATATTTCGTTTATAATACCATTTGTATTTCCAAGCTGCTGGTATTATGCCGACTTAGAAGCAATGCTGATATATGAATGCAATGAATAATATCGGCAAGTTTGCTTCTTAATCGGTATAATTGGTTATTTGATTTAATTTTAAACAAATAAGCCTTTTTGCGGAGTGGGTGTTCTACTATCGCTTGCCGTTGTTTGTAAATTTCTGGATTATACCAAATTAATACCAAAACACGCCATATAAATCGTTTATATTTCCCTATTACTGCGTTAAATATTATTTCCATAGCTACGGCTATGCAAATAATTTTTGCCTTCTAATA
>QMPG01000617.1 GCA_003648455.1 Bacteroidota bacterium | reverse complement strand
ATATCCTTTCAAGACACCCAACAAAATCAGAAAAGATGATGGTTTTGCTATTTCTTCTTTGTTCATATTTTTCATTCTTAATTTTGGTTTTCGACCTGATTACTTTTTAAGTGCGTAGAGTTTCTTTTTTTGCATGAAGCACAACGGCAGTCTGTCTAACAACTAATTTTTTTACACTTTTAACAAAATCGTTCAATAGATAAAAGCCTATATTTTAGTGCTTTATAATTTTTAAATATTAACAAAACGACTAATCAAAAGTAGGTTTTAGACAGTCTGACGGTTGGGCTATGAAGCGTGGCGGATTTGAAACAATTAAATCTCAACATATTATAATGTTGATAAAATATTCAAGAGTTTAATTTTACTACTTCCTCCGCCATGCTTTACGGACCTTTGTTATGGGTTTTTATTTTGTTTATTTTTCTCTTATATCATTGTTAAATACTTGACTTTCTAAATTAATGAAAAGAGAAGATATTGAACTTCCTGAAGCTGCAGAAAACATGCTTTTCATTGTTGCTTTCTTTTCGGTCTTAGCTTTATTTACATCAATATTTTTAGGTAAATTAAAGAAAACAAGAAGGGTAGGTTCGTTATTTATGACTGAATTAATAGAGATAGAATTTCCATCAATATCAACTACATTAAAATCAGGTAATTCATTACCCACCATTGTTTTATTAAATTTCTTTTTTTGAACAATTATTTCTTTCTTATTTGGCTTTATAACTTTCCCTTTTTTTACAACATCTTTAACATGGTCATTTAGAGTTTTTTTATCAATACACAACCTGTTGCCAATATCATTATTTTGCCTTAATAAATCATACCCTAAAGTATAACATTGGGATTTACTATCAAACAGCATAAAAAAATTATTGGATATTACATTATTCCAAAGGTTTGATAAAAATTCAGGTTGTCCTTTATATAAAATTTTTACTCCATCTGATAAGCTAGCTGCAGCTGCAGCTGTTTCACTTATATTTTCATTTTGTGGTACTAATTGCGGAGTGTAATAAAATTTTAAATCGGGATACTGTTTTTCATTAAAGGTTGGATTTTTTTCTCCAATTCCGATAATAACAACCTTTGGTGGATATTTCTTTATTTGGCCATATGTCACTACAAAGGTAAATACTGCAACTAAGATTAATACAACTTTTTTCATATTTTTTTAATTTATTCATTTTACTCCTACTTCGATTTTTAAGGTCTCTTCGGCTTATTCCGACCTTTTTACAAGTAATTAATTATCACTACTCTTAAGGTTTTTCGTATACACCCCGTTTTTTTGAGTGGGTTCTGGTCTCCACTTATTCTACATAATAATACTATTTTTTCTATCACATTGGGTGGTTAGTCCTTTCGTAAACCCGCTTTTATTATTTATTACACCTACTTCAATTTTTAAGGTCTCATTCGGCATATTCCGACCTTTTATAATTTCTTTGTCAAATACTCGTTTGTAATTGCCACTAACGGTCTTGGCTCTGAAAAGTGCGGATTTTATTGCACTTCATTTCCAAACTGTTATGTCGTTTAATTTTACTCATTATTTTCTATTTTATCACTTTTGCCCGCATTGCTTATAGCTGTTGTTAGCCAAAGTGTTTTTTATTTCTTTGTTAGTAAATTCATTAATTTTTCATTAATATAATAATTTCCTGTTCCTAGTTTTTCTTTTCTTAATAATCCGTCTTTTGCTAATTCGTTTAAGTATTTTGCTGCTGTTATTCTTGAAACACCTAAATCCCGTTCTATAAATTCTATTTTTGTGTAAGGATGTTTAAATAAATTGTTTAATAAATCTTGACTGTAAAATTTATAATTATTGCGAAGAATATTTTTGTATTCAAATATCAATTCTCTTATTTTTCCGATTAATTCAATCGTTTCTTTTGATATTTGTTCTACTGCGTCTAACATAAATAACAACCAATTTTCCCAATTATCCGTTTCTCGTATTTCTTGCAATAATTTATAATAATCTCCTTTGTTTAAAATTATATACCTGCTCAAATACAGAATAGGCAAATTCAATAAATCTTTCATTACCAAATAAAGAACATTTATTATTCTGCCTGTTCTTCCGTTTCCATCATAAAACGGATGAATACTTTCGAATTGATAATGAATGATTGCCATTTTCACCAACGGGTCAAAATCTGATATTGTATCGTCATTGATGAATTGTTCCAAGTTTGACATTAAATCAATGATTTCGGAATATTCTTGCGGTGGTGTATAAACTGTTTCCCCTGTTATGGCATTTTTTAATGCGGTTCCAGGAAGTTTTCTGAAACCTGCTTTATTTTTCTCTAATTCCGATTGTATTTCAATTATATCGTTGTTTGTTAATATTTTTTTTTTCGATATTAGAGCAAAACCTTTTTTTAGTGCTGATATATAATTTTGAACTTCTTTGGCATTTAATGATTTAAATCCTTCAAGATTTAAGTTTGCTTTATAAATATCATCGTGTGTTGTAATAATATTTTCAATAGCGGAACTATCTTTTGCTTCTTGCAAACCTAATGTGTTAATCAAAATATTTTCATTTGGAATAGTAGAAACAACACCTTTTAATTCTGCCAATGCACGATGAGCAGATGCAAGTTTTTTTAAAACTTTTTTTGTTTCAATATCTTTTTCGATTGGCAGTTTCTTTAACATTCTATCTTTCTTTTGTAAAATTTTATTTATTTTCTTTACAAAGTTAGTTTCTTTTGATAAGAAAATCAAATTATCTTTACAAATACAGTAGGACATGATAAGATTTCTGCATTTTCTTTACATTTTGGCTAACGATGGCAATATGAAATTTTGGGCATTTT
>QMPG01000616.1 GCA_003648455.1 Bacteroidota bacterium | reverse complement strand
GAAAATATTATGCCTATGTCTATTGCATTATTAGGCAATTCGTCAGTAGCCACTATTCCTACTTTGCTTGATCTTATTTTAAAGAATAAGATAAAAGGACACAAAATTATAAAAGATGATATTATTGTTTTTGCTTCTGTTGGTGCAGGAATGAATATCAATGCAATGGTTTATAAAATGTAATATAATTTTGCTTGTGATGTTGTGGAGTGAATAAATGTTAATTTATAACCAACGAAAAAAAACGGGAAAATAGTCATTTGCAAAATAGAGAATATAAATGCTTTTTTAATTACGCCTGAGCATTGTTTTCTATTTTTCTTTTATAAAAATATCATCTTTATTTTTAGGTCTGAGGTCTTGTAGCCAGATAAAACCTTTTAATAAAATATCTTTTGGCGAAAGGTCTTTTTCAGGATAAAGATCTGCTTCGGGATTTTCAAAATATTTTATCTCTTGCACTTTGCTATCAGAAAGTAATATTGTCATTTTACTTGATACGGATTTATTAATTCCTATTAATGTGCCGTCTTCTTCTCTGACAAAATATATTGTTTGGGAGTTCCCCATAACATTAATTTTATTTATTTTATTATTGTTAAAGAATGCTTTCATATTTTTCCCTTTTATCTGATTATATTTCATAGTGTCATCTTGTGAAACAATAAGAGCGGAATTGTAAAGCGACATGTTTTTTATCTCCTTGTCAGCAACTTTCAGAGTAATTGAATCAGCAGTAATTTGATTTTCTTCTGTCCATAAAACAGGCTCATGATATAATGTAATTGTTGAATCCTCGATTTTATATGACATAGAATCACATTTTCCCTGAATATCTTTGCTGAAAAATCTTAATTTATTATAAGCAAAAAAATATTTGGTTTTTTTTGTGCTGTCGAGAATTGATTTTAGCGTGTCAGCATGAAGAAATAATGAATCATTATTGTATAAAATTGCTATAGCTTTATCAGTAATAAAATTATATCTTAATGAATCATTGAAATATAAATAATTTCCTTTGAGAATAATTTTTTGGACAGTGTCTTTTAATATTATATTTTGATAAGCTTTACCGATTTTATTTATGTTATCAAAAAATATACTATCCGCTTTTATTGAATGCGCCTTTTTTTTGATACAAGCATTTTTTTTAAGTAGGGTTTTTTCAGTATTTGTGTTATACCAGCCGTCTTCGCAATATATGTCATTGCCCTCTCCTATAAGTGTTGATGGACCTAGAATATAAACGATTTTTGATATTGTGTTGTATTTTAAGGTGTCGGAATTTAAAATGTAATCAGAGCTTTTTACTATGACATTTTTTTTAAAATAAAATTCTTTTTCATTTGTATGATAATATCCTTTTATGCTTGTCAACTCATTTTTTCCGTCAATAATTTTTCCGCCATTATAATAATTGGCAATTTTTGTATTTCTGTCAAAGTATAAATCATCAGTAAAAAGTGTGGCTCTATTGTCTATTAATTTTACATTTTTGTGCATTTCTGCAATTTTTGTATTTCCATCGTAATTGAGGAAATCTCCAAAAAGATTTAAAGTGTCGCTGTCTTTAATGTGTACATTACTAAATGCTTTGACATTATTTGAGCTGTCGTTCAAATAAGCACTGTCGCAATATAAATATGTGCTGTCGTGTTTTAATATTATATCACCAATCAGTCTTTTAATGTCCTTGCCGATTTTTTTATTGTAGCTTAATTCATTCGCATGTATTAAATGAATTTGTGTAACTTTTTGAGAAAATATTTTCTGCGTAAAAAGTATTATAAAAAATATAGAGAAAAGGAAAATATAATGTTTTTTTGTTTTAATCATCTTTTAATAAAAATTCATTTAACAATGTAAAAATATAAATTATTCTAAGACTATTATTATTTTAAGATTTAAAATGTATTTATTTTTTCTAAATTTTTTTGGGTCAGATTTAAATAATAATTTGAAAAATATTATAAAATCTCTTAATATTATTTATTTTTGGAGATTAATTTTTAAGATGGAGAAAAAATTTAATATAAGATGATAATACATAATGATAAAAAAGCAGCTAAGAACGGTGCTGAGGCAAGATTAAATTATGAAAAGACAAAAAAAGCTGTTGGCTATGTTCCCAGAAAAAAAGCTACACAGAAAGATTATGACAGAATTGGATTTATGTCGGGTCTTGAAGTGCATCAACAGTTAAAAACATCTGAAAAGTTGTTTTGTCATTGTCCTGCCGGAATATATCAAAAACCTGATGATTTTGATGCTGAAGTAATTCGTCATATGCGACCTACTTTGAGTGAACTTGGGGAGTATGATGGAACGGCTTTAATGGAATTTAAAACAAGAAAAAAAATTGTTTATCATCTTAAAAACGAAACTGCTTGTACTTACGAAGTTGATGACACTCCTCCTTTTCATATTAATCAAGAGGCACTAAAAATTGCAATGGAAATATCATTGCTCACAAAATTAAATATTGTCGGCGAAGTACATATTACACGTAAACAATATCTTGACGGCAGTATTCCTACAGGATTTCAGCGTACTGCTATTGTTGGCGTTGAAGGTGAAATTCCTTTGAAAAATAAAAAAGTTCGTGTTATTCAGTTAAGTGTTGAAGAAGATTCTTGCAGGGAAGTGTCAGACATAGGACATACAAGAGTTTACAGAACCGACCGTCTTGGTATGCCTTTGATAGAAACCGTTACTTATCCTGATATGACTAATCCTGATGAAGTTAAGGAGGCATGTGATTATATTCGTTTTCTTAACAGAAGTACAGGTCATGTTAGAACCGGTATGGGTGCAGGTCGTGAAGATGTGAATGTTAGCTGT
>QMPG01000615.1 GCA_003648455.1 Bacteroidota bacterium | reverse complement strand
TTATTTCTTGATAATCTATATAATATAGAATTTTTAATGATACAGAATTTTTTTGAGATGTGCTTAGTGTATTGTAAAAATTATCGAAATAATTATCATGAATTTTATCATCTTCGTTAATAATTTCATTTTTCCAAATTAAACTAAAATTGCTTCCGGGAGCAAATTCCCAATTAAAGGTAAAATCAATATTAAAAGAATTATAATTAAAGTCGGAATTATCATTATATGAAGTATTCGAGCTTAAAATGCCATTGTCCTCAAGAGTGTAATACGAATTATATATCCCTTTATATCTGTAATGTCGCATCCATAAATTTATTGATAAATTATTTTTAAAAATAAATCTCCCAGACAATGAATTTTCAAAAGTAGAAAGTGCTCTTTTACCATAAATTATATTCGAAGAAGTATCAGTATCAACATAGCCTAAGTCGTTTTTTTTGTCGTTAATTCTGAATTCATAAACTAATGAAAATTTATTGTTAAGTCTAAGACGTGGACCTACAGATAATGTTTTAACCTCGTTTTTCAGATTATCGTTTTTATAATATATACTAGCATCCAAAGCAAACTTTTTTCTGTAGTCAGATGATATTCCTAAATATGTATTGTAATATCCTTGTCTGATAATATATCTTCCTTCTGTTCTGGGATCGTAATAGTCGTATCTGTCTTTTGTTGATAAATTAAATTTATTCCAAAAATGTAAATAATTAAGAAATTCGCCACTATAAAAAAATGTGTAAACTCTATCAGCGTTCTTTTTTGTTGTCAGGTTCTTTTTATCGTAAAATTGAAGAAAACTTCTGAAATTTCTTAATATCCAAAATGGTTCATAAATATTATAAGACAATCTGTATCTGTTAATAATTTCATTATTTCTTTGTGTTATACCCAAATCATTAGCATCGTAGGTGTTGCTTATAGCATTTCTTGAAATACTGAATTGTAAATTACCATTAACTTTACCAAAAAATATATTATATTTATATCCTGATTTATTGTTTTTTTCATAATTATTTTCGGCATTGGCTTTTTCAAATACCTGACTTACTGCTCCTGACATCCTTAAGCTATAAGTATTTTTTTTATTATATAAACTAAAACCCGAGCCTGTTACATTTGCATTATTATATCCATTTTTTCTTGTAACATTTGTGTTTATTAAATATATTGATGAGTTGTTTTTCAATGCTTTATCAATAACTGTAATATTATAGTTTGTAAGAGGGTCAGTAAGAATTTTTCTTTTTTCGTTAGTAACAGTGTCTTTTACTTCAGTATAAGTATTGTTTGTAATTGCATTAAGAAAACCAATAGCTAAACCATTTTTGTTTCTTCCGGAAATTTTTGTGGCATTTAATAATTTTGCTTTATCAGGATTATCTGTAATAATTTCTGATGAGTTTTTTTAGTTAATAACAAAAATAAAATTTTAGGGTTTTTCCCCAAATCTTCCGGAAAAAAATAAATCTCCTTTAAGGAATTAATCAACCGGTTCCAAAAAAAATGGTCTTTGTTCAGAATGTACTGTCTCAAAAGCAGAAAGATTTTTAACATTATTATCCGATTTAACCTGACTAAAATCAGGAAGCAAAGTCATATCTAAAGTAAAGCTATCGTTAATGCCCAATTTTAAATTCATACCACTTGAAAAAGAATAAGAGTAATTGCTCTGATTTTTAATATTAAAAGGATAATGACTTACAGCAGTAGAAATATATGGAGTTAACGAGAGTCTTAACGATGTTTTAATGCTATTTATGCCTTTTAGTTTTCCCCAATAAACAAGATCATTGGGTGCTCCCTTAACCTGAAGAGCCCATAAATCTATTTCCCTGTTTCTTCTTATGTTTCTTACAATCTGAATACCCCAATCTTGAATATCTTTTTCAGGAAAACGTATGGCAGAATATGGAATTTTTATCTCAGCACTCCATCCCTCATCATTAATAATTACTTTACTTTTCCATACTGCATTAAAACTATAATCGCATCTTCTCCTGTCCATTTGTATTCCTGAGGCTGATACCTGAAAAACATATGCATCTAAATTATTATTGTAAGTGTCAAATTTTATACAGAATTTGTCAGCATTTAAATCCCAGTCATCTCTATTCCCTAATTGTCGCAAAATGCTGTCTGGCGCGCTGTCATACATTTTTGCCCCTATATAAATAGCTTCATCGTCGTACAAAATTTTTACTTCTGTTTTTTGGGTGGGTTCTGCTTTATAAACAGGCTCGTATTGGATAAACTTAGTTATAGTTTTAGAATATTTCCAAATTGCTTCATCAAGTTTTCCGTCAATTTTTGGTGGTGATTCGATCCTTTTTGCTTCTGCAGATTTATTTGTATTATTAGAAATACCTGTAAAGCCTATTAGTATAAAAATAAAAATTATTAATACTTCTTTTAATTGGTGTTTTTTGATTTTACGAATTTTAGTTGTCATATTAATAATATCAATTCTATTTATTGTTTTTAATTAGAAAATTAATCTTGCAAAATTATAAATTAATACTGAATTATTTAGATTTATTATATCTGAATAAGTTTTATTTTTTTATTTAAATTATTAAAAACCTGTAATAATATAAACCTTTAATCAAAATTAATTTATATTTTTGTTCCGAAAAAAAATATTAACAAGGTTAAGTATAATAAAACAAGCATTTTGATAGCTATAGGAATGAAGGAATCGAACATTACAGACAAATGCTAAGCTTCTTGTTTTATAATACTCATAAAAAATAAAAAATATAAAATGAAAAGGACAGCTTTTACAAAATTTCATGAAGAATTAGGTGCAAAGATGGAATCTTTTGCAGGATATTA
>QMPG01000614.1 GCA_003648455.1 Bacteroidota bacterium | reverse complement strand
TAACTTATAGTATTCAGGGTTTTCATCTACTCGTTTTTTATTAGCTTCAATAGCTTCCTGATAAATGCTTCTTTCTACAATTCGTCCTCTTTTGTTGGTAGTACATTTGTTTCGTAAAGAACATCCTTCGCAGCTTTTTGTTGTATATCGTTTTACTCTATGATTACATTTTTTATAGATAATACCGTTTCCTTTCATTGTTTTCCCTGAGGGACTGAAGAATGAGCTTTTGGAGAAGAGTAAGTGGTTATACCATTCTTGGGACATGTACCAATATGAATCCCCGTAGTATATCCTTTATCTGTAAGTGTATTCATGGTTTCTACTCCTGATAAGTCTTTAGCATCAAGAGCCATTTCAGCAAGAGCGTTAGTGTCGTTTACACTTCCTGTTGTATTAGATTAGTCTCCCCTTAAAAACAATTTAAATTGTTTTTAAGGGGAGACTAACTATTTATAGGTTTCAATAAAACTTGTAACTTCATTAACAAATTTATCCGATTGATTCTCCATAGGGAAATGCCCACTTTTATCAAAAATTACAAGTTTCTTATCAGTAGTGTTTACAAAGTTACAGGCATCAATACCCAATTGCACCGGAACAACAAAATCGTATTTTCCCCATAGAAATAAACAAGGTACTGAAATTTTATGTAAATCATCTGTAAATGATGTTGTTTCTATTTCATTATAAAAACTATCGTTATAAACGTAAGTGTATAATGTCGATATTATTCCTGTAAGCCAATCTTGCTGATACGTCGTTACATAATCTTGCATTGTCCTTCCTGAAGGATTTTGAATAACTTTATCTTCTAAAAGATATTTTTCTGCATCGTGTGCCTTACGATTAATTTCTCTACCTATTTTGTTGTTTATGTTATTTGTATCTATTTGCGATACATAATCGACAATTGTTTGCCATTTGTCTTTGCTGTTATTCAGAGCCATTTGCTCTTCTCCAACATCTAAAAGCATTTTAGCAGCTTCTATATTTACTTTCGGAATATCGTGAGCACCATCGACTTCAATCCAGCCCTTTATCTGCGATTGATTGTTGTTTTTTATTAAAAATGCAGTACCAAGTTCTCCTCCCCAACTATGTCCTAAAAGAAAAAAGCGACAATCATTTCCGTATTTATACCTCAAAACTTTTAATACAGCATTCAGGTCTTCTATCATACAATTAATTGTCATCTCTTCGGTATTAAAGCTACCTTCTGACGAACCTTGCCCACGTTGTTGCCAATAAACTATTGTATATTTTTTTTCTAATTCTTTTGCCGATTCACTTATACGAAAATCAAGCGCATTATTGCCTGGGCCACCATGAAGAAAGATTATAAAAATCTTTTCACTTACATTTCCATAAATATATGCAGGCATATCGGCTCCAGCATTTCGGATATAAATAACATCAGACAGAATAGAAAAATCTTCTTTCTTACACGAAACTAATGTTGAGATAATAAAAAATAATATTATTGTTTTTTTTCTCATCTTATTAAATTCTAAATCCTATTTCTATACTTAACAAGGGAACTACGCTAGTATTATAATCGAACAAAAACATTAAATTGGTATTTATAAACCTCGATTTCAATATTTTTTTCTTGAGTATCTTTCCGTTTCCAAGTGTTAAAACTGTTGAGAAATAAGTTCTTCCTGCAAAATTTATTTTTTCAACATAACCATTACTTGCTATTTGGTATGTTTCAGAATAGATTGAGCGATAAACTCCCGGACCTAACGCGATTGTAAAAAACTTATTCTTTAACACTTTTGTTTTACGATAAGCTATTTGATAATAATTAAATACAGCAAAATGGCTATGTGGATACCAAGTAAAACCAATGTGCGCATTTGTAATTAATGTATTTATCTTTTCGGATTTTATTTTCTGTTTTAAGATATAATTAGCACTTGTTTTTATTCCGGGCTTTACCAAATTATATCCATAATACGATATCTCATAATAATACTCTTTTGCCGTATTTGTTTCTTGCGAAAAAGCTATTTCCACACTTAGCACGGTAAAAAGCATTATAATATATTTTATCATAAACTTAAGAATAAAGGGGAAAACCTAAGAAAAACTCTTTTTCCTAATTTAGATACATTATAAAATGTTACTTAACAAACTGCTTTGCTATTACTCCTTTATCAGTTCTAAGTTTTATGAAATAAATCCCCTTTTTTAACCATGCTACATCAACTGTAAATTCAGCATTTAGAGGAGTTGATTGAGATAGCTTTTCGCCTTTGATATTATAAATCTCATAAAATCTTATTTTAGAATTTCCACTAACTTGTAAATAATTCTTTACCGGATTAGGAAAGATTTTAATCGCAGTATTATACCGAAGCTCATCTACATTTGTAGATAAAGCCCAAGCCTCATTCAATGTATCAAATTGTTGAACAACATCGTTATTCACCTGATAACGATAGAAATCTGTTCCTGTCCAAAAATATAAACAAGTATCAACAGAATTTGTTGACTTATTTAAAGTATCAAAATCAAAAACAAGGCAATTAAAATACTCTCCGGCAGGAACATTATCGGATACCAAAGTTTTACTTCCGGTTGAAGCATCAAAACGATAAATTTCGCCCGAAAGTGAACTCTTAGATGTTGATGAACCACCCACAACAAAAGCAATCATATTGTTAATTGATACTGCTCCCGAAAAACCTACAAAAAAGCCATTAACAACTTGCAAATACCAATTAGATGTTGCAGGGTCGTAAGTCATTATACTATTTGATGTACCATATATGTTATAACCACCAAAATAATAAATTTTATTGTTCAAAACTACTGATGCAGCACCGTTTCCTGTT
>QMPG01000613.1 GCA_003648455.1 Bacteroidota bacterium | reverse complement strand
TGACATGCTAGTTAATTTTTTGATTTTTTATATTAGCAAAGATAATAACTTATTAAATTAAGCAAATAGTAATTTACGCATTATTTGTTTTTTATTGTATGTTTTGAAACATTTTGAGATTAGTATAAAAAATAATTTAAATTATAAGTCCTGAAATTTGGTGTTGTAAACATTAACAAACTTATTTATATTTCTAAAGTCAAGAAAAATTCTGAAACAAGCTTGGGAATTAAACAAAGTTAATTCTTTATGTTGGTTTTAATTTATAAACAGATATTGTATTATTTTACAGGATAAGTTGATGTAATTTTAAACTCCTATGTTTTGCTTTGCTGAATATTTTTAAAAATCAAAATAAGCTATCAACGTATTATTTTTCTTTCACAAAACTTTTTTTTAAAAATTTAAAATAAAATTGTAAATTGATTTTTTAAAAAAAATAAATAAAATTAAGTATATATGAAACAGTTTTTTACATTAATAGGATTAATTTTTTTTACAACAACATTGTTTGCCCAAAACGATATACCTAAAGAAATAAGGTATAAAGGTTTCTCACAAGAACATTTTGACAGACAACATAATAAAAATATTGTAACAAAAACAACTTATAAAGGTGCAGCAAACCAACAAGATTCTCTTGCACTTATATCACTTTATAATGCTACCGGTGGTGACAATTGGACAAAAAATGACAATTGGCTTACAGGAAATGTTTCAACATGGTTTGGCGTTATATTAAACGACGATGGAAGTGTTATGCAAGTTTCTTTGTCAAATAATAATTTAACTGACACCATTCCGCCTGAAATTGGGAATTTTTGTAATTTAACAAAACTTGACTTGTCTTACAACCATTTAATCGGTAGTATTCCTTCAGAGATTGGGAATTTAAGCAATTTAAATTGGCTTGATTTTGGAGGAAATCAATTAACGGACAGTATTCCTTCAGAAATTTCGGATTTAACTAATTTAAATATCCTGTCTTTATGGGGAAATAAACTTAGTGGCAGTATTCCTCACGAGATTGGGAATTTAACTAACCTAACCGAATTAAATTTGAATGGAAATCAATTAACAGGCAGTATCCCACATGAGATAGGGGATTTAATTAATTTAAGGAAACTCATTATTGAGGGAAATCAATTAACAGGAAGTATTCCTTATGAGATTGGAAATTTGGTTAATTTAACTCTATTTGATTTACCTTCTAATCAATTAAGTGGCAGCATACCTGCGGAGATAGGCAATTTGAAAAATCTTGTGTATCTTTTTTTGGATAATAATCGGTTAACAGGCAGCATACCAAAAGAAATTGGGAATTTGACAAAACTTGAATATCTTTATTTGAAAAACAATAAATTAGAAGACAGTATTCCGAAAGAGATTGGAAATTTAACGAGTTTAACTCAATGTTATTTGAATGAAAACCAATTAAC
This sequence comes from Bacteroidota bacterium, assembly GCA_003648455.1. Next base: position 1,406 of record QMPG01000613.1, on the reverse strand, counting down.
AGGAAGTATACCAAAAGAAATTGGTAATCTATCAAATTTAAGTGTGCTTTATTTGAATAATAATCAGTTAAGTGGTGCTATTCCTCCAGAAATAGGTAACTTAAGTAATTTAATTTGGTTTTATTTGACTAAGAATCAATTAACAGATAGTATACCAAAAGAAATTGGGAATTTATCGAATTTAACCTACTGTTATTTGGATAGTAACAGGTTAACAGGTAGTATACCAAAAGAAATCGGGAACCTCTCAAATTTAAGTGTGCTTTATTTGAATAATAATCAGTTAAGCGGTGCTATTCCTTCGGAAATAACTAACATGACTAATTTAGCTTGGATTTATTTAAATGATAATCAATTTATAGATTTGCCTAACTTAACTGCGTTAACAAATATGCAGGGTTGGTATATTCTTGATAATAAATTTACCTTTGAAGATATTGAACCGAATATAAATGTAGGAAACTATTTCCATTATTCTCCTCAAGCAAAAGTAGGAAGTGTAGAACATTATACTCCGAATGTAGGTGAAAATGTAGATTTATCCGTAAATGTTGGTGGAGATCATAATACTTACCAATGGTATAAAGACGATGTGGAAATTAGTGGAGCAGTTAATAATATATACACAATAGCAAATTACGCTCTATCTGATAGTGGAGTGTATGTTTGCAAAATTAGCAATACTGTTGCTACAGATTTGGTTTTAGTTTCAAAAAACAAATATGTAGGTGTTGATATTCAGACTTTTAATATATCTGTAAGTGTGAATCCTACAGATGGAGGAACAGTTATTGGGGCAGGACTTTATAACGACGGAGACACTGCTAACTTAATTGCAAGACCGGATTCCGCTTATAATTTTTTAAATTGGACATTAAACGGCACAGAAGTTTCAACAGATACAAGTTATAGTTTTACAGTAACTTCTGACACAGCTCTTGTTGTTAATTTCTCACAAATTTATACTGTTTTTACAAGTGTAAGTCCTACAAATGCCGGAGTAATAAGTGGAGCAGGGACATATAACGATGGAGGAACCGCTACATTAACAGCAAGAGCAAATACGGGATATAATTTTATAAATTGGACATCTGCAGATACGGAAATTACAACAGCAACGAGTTTTTCTTTATCTGTAACATCAGATACCTTGATTATAGCAAATTTTGAATTGCAATCATTCTCTGTTTCAGCAACATCAAACCCAACATCTGGAGGAATAGTAAGTGGAGCAGGGACTTATAATTATGGAGATACTGCCACTTTAATAGCAACATCAAATACAGGATATAATTTTGTAAACTGGACAACAAATGGTATAGAAGTTTCAACAGATACGATTATTAGTTTCTCGGTAACAAATGATACAAGTTTTATTGCTAATTTTAAAGAAAAAACCTCAGTTC
>QMPG01000612.1 GCA_003648455.1 Bacteroidota bacterium | reverse complement strand
TTGGAGAATTGTTCGTTAATCAAAGCCGAAATCTAAATAAGGAAAAAACTATCTCAATTGAAAAAACACTAAATATTGATTGATGTAACTCAAGTATCTCCACTTGCCACTCAGTTGAGGACAAATGAGATATAAAATAAAAAATATGGTAAAAAGCAAATTTGAATATCAATTTTACTATCGTAGAAACTTACCTCATTATCAACCTAAAGATGGTGTGTTTTTTATCACATATAGATTGGCATTCAGCTTACCCAGAGCAATACTGAATAAATTATTAGAAAAAAGAAAGCAATTTGATAAGGAATTAGAACAATTAGATAATTCTAAAAAAACCAAACAAAGATTTATTTGTAACAAAATTCTATTTGATGTTACAGATAATTTTTTGGGAAAATATAAGAAGGATCCTCATTGGCTTAAAAACAATGAAATTGCACAGCTTGTTATTGATAGTTTATTTTTTAATCATAAGAAGAAATACAATCTCTTATGCTATGTAATTATGTCTAATCATGTTCATATAATTATCAAACCGTTAATTGAAAAGAATGATACTCCATATTCATTATCAGTAATTATGAAAGATCATAAGGACTATACGGCCCATGAAGCTAATATAATTTTACACAGAAAAGGACAATTTTGGCTACATGAAAATTATGACCACTATATAAGAAACAGACATGAACTTAACCGTATTATCAGATATATTTTAAATAATCCTGTAAAAGCAGGTCTGGTGAATGATTATTCAGAATGGAAATATTTATGGTTAAATCTGTAATCTGTAACGCAAGTGTCCCCACTTGCGACTCAGAATTGAGGACAATTGAGGTACATTAAAGGAGAATACTATGAAAACCCTTTTATTTACTATTATTTTAATTTCTATTTATTCCACTGCATTGATGAGTTTTACTATTTCAGGAGATACTGATGTTTGGAAGTTAGATGACTTTATTGGATTTGATACAGTTGGTGATTGCTCAGCAAATTATGGCGATATAACTTCTGTTTTTGTGAAGATAGATAATGATAAATTATTTTTAAGAATAACTTTTGATAATATGATCCTTCGTCAAAGTAATAGATCAATCAGGGATAATTTTTCAAATCAAGAAATTGAGATGCAATTAGATGTTACAAACTTCCCCAAAAGAAAAAAACTATTTTCTCATCGATTTATGATAAATAGTTTATCAGAGCAAAAAGCTGATTATTCATTTTTAAGAACTCCAGATAAAAACCTTTTGGAAATTACAATAAATTGGAACTATAAAATTCCAAAAGAAAAATTACTTTTTGATATTAAGATTTTAGAAAACAATCGAATTGTAGATCAATTTTCTCAAACAAGTAAGCGCAGAGATAGAGGAGGAAACTGTGCTTTTGTTCATCATGGGAATCAAGGGCTTACCTATACAGAAGTATTTTATGGTCAATCTCCAGAGGAAACAAGTGGATATGATGAAGTATTACAAGTTCATCAGGCAACCGGATTAGCCGGTAATTTTCATATGTCCGGCACTTTAATGCCTGCGGCACAATGGCACAATCCGGAATTTAATGATTGGCTATTTTCCGGTGTTCAAGATGGTTATGTAGCAATGCTTACTTCAGCTTTGGGACAACATATTATGCCCTTTGTTCAAAACGAAATGAATAATTGGGCAGTGAGTATCGAGTGCGATATGGTTCAATATAGATACAATTATATTCCTAAAATTGCCTGGATCCCTGAACGTGTCTGGCTTGCACCTGACTATTATCCCAATGCTGGAGTGATAGATTGGATTGGTGATAACTGGGAGCAACATGGTGTTGAAGGTATTATTTTAGATGATTGCCCTCATTGCAGCGGATATTCCAATCTAAAAATTCACTGGATGAGTAATGGAAGTGGAATTAATCTACGCGTGATTCCTATTAATAATGATTTTGTTGGGAAAATGCATTATGATGCAGATGGTGCAAAAAATCTAATTTCCAATACGGGACAATATGGAATTGCAGTTTACGGAACTGATTGGGAAGTGGCAGCAGAAATGAATGAACATCACGATTCAATGTTTTTAGATAATTATGAAGATGTCTTGTGGTATTGTTCTGATAACTATCCGGCAGTTAATGTCTGGAAACTCGATGATGCAATAAATAATCCTGATTTTAATGGAACAGCATTAGAAATTACACCCGGAACTTATGGATTATTAGGTGGAGAAAATGGTTATGGCGGTGGGAATAATGGCTGGTATGTTGATTGGGCTGGTGCAGCTTCTCATTCTGATTTTCATAATCCAACTTGGAATTACGGTTATATTTGGAATAATGTGTATGAACATTTGATGAATTCCCCTAATAATTCACTTTCACAATTAGGTTGGTATATTCTGATGATCAATCTGCATGAAACCGGATGGCATGATGGTGATCCTTCTGAAATAAGCGGTTGGGAACATCGGTATTCTTCTCATATAAAAAATGCAAATGTTTATGCTGAAGCTTCAAGATGGGCAAATGGTGATTTTTCTGAAACTACAGGAGCTTATTTTGACGATATTGATAGAGATGGAATCAATGAACTTATAATTCATAATGATAAAACTCTTTTTGTATTTGAAAATATTGGTGGAAAAGCTAACTGGGTTTTCTGTAAAGATGAATTTGGAGATGCTTATTCGGTAGTTGGTTCTGATGTTGCATATTTTTCTGAAACAGATGGAGATTATAACGAAAACTCAAATAATCATTTTGCAGCACTTTCTGATGTTTCTCCCAATTATCAGAATGATATTTACAATATGGAAATTACTCAAAATGAAAATGATGTTGCAGAAATCAGGTTA
>QMPG01000611.1 GCA_003648455.1 Bacteroidota bacterium | reverse complement strand
TATTAACGGTAAATTATTATCAACTTCGAGAAATGAAATTTTTGATATTGGATTGCTTGGCAAGAGAATTAATTTTGATACATATAATCGACTTATTACAAACAAAAAAGCACAGTTTATTAACTATGAAAAAATTGGCGGTTTAAGGTATGTATCTGCTTATGTGCCTTTCACAAACAATAATAATAAATTACTTGCTTATTTGAATTTGCCATATTTTTCGAACCAGAGTGCTTTAGAAAACGATGTCTCAACAATTATTGTAACAATAATTAATATTTATGCTCTGTTGGTTATTTTGTCGTTAATAATTGCTGTTTTCATCTCAAACAATGTGACAAAGCCATTGCAGCTTATTCAAAATAAGATTAGAGAAATTGATTTGCGTAAAAAAAATGAATATCTCGAATATGATATTGACGATGAGATTGGTAGTCTGGTTAAAGAATATAACAGAATGGTTGATGAGCTGGAGCAAAGTGCTTTACTACTGGCAAAATCGGAACGAGAAACAGCTTGGCGCGAAATGGCAAAACAAATTGCACACGAAATAAATAATCCGCTCACACCTATGAAGTTAAGTGTTCAGTTTCTTCAGCGTTCGTGGAAAGATAATGATCCTGAGTTTCCCGCGAAGCTAAAAAAAGTTTCACAAACGTTGGTTGATCAAATAGATTCATTATCGGCTATTGCTACTGAGTTTTCTAACTTTGCAAAAATGCCAGAAACAAAAAATGAAAATGTCGATATATTGAAAGTTGCCAAAAGCAGCATGAATTTGTACAGTGATATAAAAAACATTAAAATCAAAGCAAATTTTAACAATATTGAAAAGCTAACTGTTCTTGCCGATAAAGAAAAATTGATGCGTGTTTTTAATAATCTGATAAAAAATGCTATTCAGTCAATTGACAGTAACAAGCAAGGTATTATTGATATTGATATTTCGGCAGACAATAAAAATGTGTTAATTAAAATCGTCGACAACGGTAAAGGCATAGATGAAGATATGAAACGAAAATTGTTTGAACCGAATTTCACAACCAAAACAAGTGGAATGGGGCTGGGATTGTCTATTGTGAAAAATATTGTAAATGAAATTAACGGCTCAATTTGGTTTGATTCAGAACTTGGAAAAGGAACAAGCTTTTTTGTTAAACTGCCGGTTAGTTAGTTGATAATTTTATTATTTTAATTAAATTTGGAATAACTTAATTATATAGAAAATGGATATAAAACACGCTAGTGTTTCTTATTAAGATGTTGTGTGGCATAAAAAAAAGATGATGAAACTTAAAACCAAAATATTATTTTTTATACTATTTTTTTCAATAAATCTTTACGCACAAAATAATGATACTATTGAAATCTGTGGATTAAGATTACATTATTCGAATAAAATAAAAACTAAAAATAGAGAAGAATATAGAATAACAGGTGAAATAAAATTCATTAGACAATATAACATCAACGGAAAAATAAAATCAGAAACTATATGGTATAATGAGGATATTCCAATTTGGAGTAAAAAAGTGTATAATAAAAAAGGAAGTTTTAAAATAGTAAATAGCCTTAACCAAATTAAATACGGATACTGTGAATTATTAATTTCTGCCTATGAACATGATTTATTAAAAAATAATTGTCATATCATTCTTCTTGATAAAAACAACTGGGAATACCCTAACCATTGGTTGATTAGTTATGATTTTGATGTAAGCGATACTGGATATAAATCAAAAGGAATAGTAATTAACATCAAAACCGGAGAAGAAAAAGAATATTATACAGAGACAACATTAAATCAACAAAATCAGGAGGATTTGATAATGGGTTGGTTTGTAGAAAAATTTCCTGAATTTCAAGGAGGAATAGATTCGTTAAGAAAATATATTCAGTCAAATATAATAATTCCTAAAGATTCAATAATTCAAGGAAGGGTTTTTGTCAGTTTCTGGATTGATACTTTAGGCCAAGTAACAGATGCAAAAATAGCTCGTGGCATTAATGTAAAACAAAACAATGAAGCATTGAGAATAATTAATTCTTTACCCAAATGGCAACCTGGGGAAACTCGGGGTAAGAAGATAAAAGTACCATATACAATACCTGTTATATTCAAAAAAGATGAATGATTACGCCACACAACACGCAATATAAAAAATTGGGCATAAAGTGATAAATATGAGCGAATTAACAACAAATAAACGGTGTGGTAAATTGAAAAATTGTAGTTTTTAAAATGCCCAAAATTTCATATTGCCATCGTACCCAACATAATGACTCGTCATAAAAAATGTCTACACTAAAAAGTAGATTATGTATAAAAATGATGGAGTAACAAAATATTGCAGCGAGAGTTTCAAACTCAAAATATAGTATGAACAATAAATAAAATTATAAACAGATGAAAAATGTAGCATTAGTATTATCCGGAGGAGGTGCAAGAGGAATTGCACACATTGGAGTAATTGAAGAATTGGAAAAACAAGGATTTGAAATTAAATCAATTTCAGGAACTTCTATGGGAGCACTGGTTGGTGGTGTTTATGCTGTTGGGAAAATGCAAGAGTATAAAAACTGGATATACACTCTTGATAAATTCGATGTCTTTAAACTTGTTGATTTTAATGTTGGCATTCAAGGACTTATTAAAGGAGATAGAGTATTTAATAAAATGAAAGAATTTATTTCTGATAGGAATATTGAAGACTTAGAAATATTTTATACTGCCGTAGCCGCTGATATTATTAACAACAAAGAAGTAGTTTTTACAGAGGGAAGTGTTTATAATGCCGTTCGAGCATCCGTTGCAATTCCTACAGTATTTACGCCTGTTAAAACAGATGAAG
>QMPG01000610.1 GCA_003648455.1 Bacteroidota bacterium | reverse complement strand
TGCTACAAAAGAGATATTATTAGGTATTTTATTATTTTTAGCTGTTCTATTTATGGTATTTTTACTTATTAAAAAGGAGTGGTGGAAATGAAACGAATTAGTTTAATTCCAATTATCTTGTTAATTTCAACAATGATTTTTGCCATCAGAAATTGGAAAGCATACACAAATACAACACATATCTACGATGTTATTCAAACTAATAACGAATTAAAAATTGCAAGTTGGGGTGGTGTCCTGATTTATGATATTGAGAATGATTCATTTGGAAAAACTTATACAAATTTAGATGGCTTATTAGAAAATGACATCCGATCATTAGATTACAATTCTAATATGCTTCTTATCGGAACAAAAAATATGGGAATTAGTCGTCTGAAAAATAATAAATTTAAAATGCCAATATTTACTACGATCGGTCTCCTTTCCAACAATATAAATAAGATAGTTCATAAAGATTCGTTAATATTTATTTCGACTAATAAAGGATTAAGTGTCTTTACCGATGATCCTGCTTTCCACTTTCCGTTTTTAGAACATAACTATGCAATGGAAAATGGACTTTCTGAAAATGATATTACTTCATTAAAAATATCTGACAATAATTATCTTTATTGTGGAAGTAGCGTCGGACTAGATTATGTTAATATTGATTCTATGAATACTATTACTGCCTGGCATCATCTTAATTCAAATAATTCACCCCTTCCAGGAAATAGAATTTCTTCAATTTCTATTAGAAACAATAAAATTGCAATTGGCACAGATAATGGAGTTATTGTTACTGATGATATATGTAATTATACTCAATGGAGAATTTATGAACTTGGTAAAAAAGTTTTCCCGGTTTATCTCGATAATGAAGAAGACTTATGGTTAAGTTATGGAATCTGGGATGAAGCTCTTTTAACAATCGATAATGATGAAAATGTAGGAAATATCGCAGTTAAGATGATTTCTAATGATAATTCTGAAAGTAGTTGGTCTACGGATTCAACATTAACAACTACCTTGATAATGGGGTTTTTAGAAGTAAATGGACAGATTTGTGCATATTCATGGGGAAACGGATTATTTTTTTTCTCAGGTGAAGAATGGCAAAATAAAAAACCTAATTGCATCATTTCAAATGCAATTATTTCTATTGCTATTGATAATGACAAAGTTGTATGGGTTTCTGATGGGTATTTTGGATTAGAAACTTCCATTAAGGGAACAAGGGGTGTTTCCTGTTTTGATGGAGAACAGTGGGAGATTTTGACTGCTGAAAATAGCCCTCTAAGTAGTGATAATATTTTTTCAATAGAAGTAGATAGCAAAAATAGAATCTGGTTTGGTGCATGGCAATCCGACGCTGAAGTAACAGGTTGGATGGATGGTATTTCTATTTATGATAAAAAAACAAATAATTGGGATCATTTTACAAAAGATAATGGCTTATACACGAATTTAATTTCCCAGATTATAATGGATGATTATGGTAGAATGTGGGTTTCTACTTATGATGGCGGAGTAAATATTATTGATAAAAATGATAGTCTGCTCTATAAATTTAAACTGTATAATGATAATGAACAAAAAGTATTATTAACTTTTATTGGGGAAAATCAAATATTTTTTGGTTCTTGTTATAAAGGATTACAATATTGGAACGATAGCATTGATAATGGATTTCCAATTACAGATATGAGTGAGAATTGGATTAAACCGCAATCTGTAGATATTACCAGTGGAACAATTTATGCAGTTACTTCACACGAAACCTTTTTTGGAGAAGAAATTTGGGTTGCGGCTGCTAAAGGATTATTTATGTTTGATGGACAATATTGGTTTAAATATGGTACAATTCATAAAAAGCAAGTGCTTATTTCTAATAATACTTGGGTTCCACAAGAAATAGATGAATATCCATATAATACACCTGAATATTGGTATGTTGAAGGACAGGAACGATTATATGGCTCGATACCAACATATCCCACTGCACTTTTCGTAGATCCTTTCAACTCGATATGGATAGGAACTGAATCTAACGGAATTACTCTTTATAATCCTGATAATGATAAATATACAAATTTAACAATGAATAATTCTCCCTTACTTTCTAATAAAATAACCTCTTTTGCTTATGAACCACATAGTGGAACATTGTATATTGGTACTAATGATGGTTTAAATTCAGTTGAAATTGGTATTCCAGAAAATGCAAATACACAAACAAAATTAAATAATACTAAAGTTTATCCCAATCCTTTCTATCCTGATAATGGAGATATTTTAACAATCGAGAATGTTTCAAGTAAAACAATGCCCAGAGGTAATTCTTATTGTAATATCTATGATTTGAGTGGAATGTTAGTAACAAAATTGAAGAAAGATCAATTTCAGCAATTTAGTTGGAATGGGAAAAATAATGCTGAAAAAAACTGTGCAACAGGAATTTATTTTTATGTTATTTCTGCACTGAATGGACAAACATCAACAGGAAGTTTTGTTCTAATTAGATAAATTTGTTAGATATTGTTTAAAATACTGATAAACACTGAAGAAATATGATAAAACCATCAAATTAAAACTCTGAAAGAGTTGAATCGAAATAACTACTTTTTAAAGGCTTAAACCTGACATAAATACACTTAATTATATATGGGTTGAAAGAATATAATGAACTGGGAAATATTAGTAAAAATAGAAACTATAATTAATCAAACACTATTTAAAGAACTGGTAAACGCTAATATTTGGCAATAAATGATTAATTTGGAATCATAATTTATTGACGTAAATTTCTTTGGTTTTTTTTTGTCCAAAATCGGAAAAAAATATGGTAAATAAATAGGAGTTTGAAATGAAAAAGT
>QMPG01000609.1 GCA_003648455.1 Bacteroidota bacterium | reverse complement strand
GTGCTGCCTTATCCCAATCGTAATTTCCCCAATACGCAGTGCTGTCTTTCCCAAACAGATGTGGGATTATCATTATATTATTTTCGGTATCGTAAATTTGTTTTCCAACATGTTTTTTTATAGGTATTATTTTTGCTCTTTTATCGGAATAACTACCAAGTAAAGTATTAAGTTTAACCACTTTATCGGGGTCAACTTTATCTCCCGTTACGTAATGTTTTGCATTTCCGTTAAACCACACATACTCGGGTTCTACATTGTTTTTCCATACAAACGATCCTTTTTTCGTAAAATATGTCATATTACCGAGACTATCTTTTTCTGTTATTAAACTACCATCGCTATTTAATTTTCCGGCAGTTGACCAATCCCAACTCATTTTTGTTGAACTAACTTTTGCATACTCGGGAATGTGGCAAGTTTGGCATGCAATTTTATCGGTATGTTGATTTAATATCGAATTAGTATGTGGCGAACCGGTGTGACACTGTTCGCACAAAACACGATTATTATCGACAGATGCTATTGAATAAAGGTTTCCGGTAATATTATGGTGTTCTGTTTTATGACAATCGGTACAGTTCATTTTAGCTCCGTCAATTGCCATGTGCACATCAATATCGTGCGTTACCTGATTCATTTCCCGGGCAATATCGCCATGTTTTACATTATTGCCACCACCGCCGTTAAAATGGCAAGCCCCGCAATTATCTTTTTTAGGTTTACCAATGTTCTGAGCAATTAAATTATAATCGGGCGGAGTAAATGTTTTGTTTCCAAACTTTTTTGTTTTGGTAACCGGGAATCCTGCTCCTGCCGGAAACTTTTTGTAGGTTCCGGTTTGGTCGTGGCAAACTAAACAATCGATATTATTTTTATCAGTATGATCGAAACTGCTGTCTTTCCATCCGTAACCAATATGGCAACTTGTACACAAAGGCTCGTTTGATGAAATTCCGATACAAAAATTATTAATAATATTTTTCTTGCCCAACTCAATAGTATCACCCTGTTCCGTAATATATTCCCTGGTCCATTTCCAATGCGAGCTCATCATTATCTCCCTATCAATTTTATTATGACATGTAAGACAAGCTTTTGTAACTTCTCGGGGGTCGCTAAACTCTTGCTGCAACAACCAGAACTTGCTATGATCAACATTAATAACGGTATCTTTTTTAAAGTTGACCAACATAACTTCACTATTACCACCTACTTGCTGAGTATTATATTCGTACAATACAACAACTATCCACGGCAATATTATAGCAGTAAACAGAATTAATAACCCTATAAATTTCTGCTGCGATTTTTTAACTGTTAACATAAAATTTGTTTTTAATCTCCAATATTTATTTACCTCGGCGAAATATTATTTAAACACCTTTACAATCTCTTCTTTTAATTCAGCAAATCTGTTTTTATCGCAGTGTTCAGAATAAATTCCAATAAAATCCTGTGTAGAATTTTCTATGAAAATTGAAGCGAGAAACGAATCGAAAAGATGATAGTCGCAACTAAATTTAATCCTCTCCATTCCCGACAAGAAATCATCGAAATTAATTTGACGGGGAATCTCAAAAAAGAAACGATTTGCATTATTCTCATCCTGATAAATACCTTCACCAATATTTATAAAACCAGTAAATTTTTTATAATAGATAACACTTTCATACTCTTCAACTTTTTTATCTTTAAAAAGCTTAAGTCCCAACCCGATAAGCTCGTCGATAAAAGCAGGCATAATATCAGGATTATCAGTATTAACTCTAATACCTGCATGATTTTTATTCTTAAATATTATTTGCCCCGGATAAATCCTCAAATTACTTTTAAGTTTATCATTTATAATTGGCACATTTCTAAGGATTACATCCTGAAAACAGACAATCTGGTTTTTTACAGGAATATAAAAATGCCAATCGTTAACATGTTTATTTATTGGAAAGTTATTTTTTGCATAATAGCCCGGAGTCGGATCAGATTCAAGAACTAAGTATTTAAGTTTATCACTAATTGACGCTCCCGCAACATTACTTTTAACAGTGTAGCATGTAAGTGCTTTAAATTCCTGACTATTCATAATATTAAAATTTTAATTAATTTTAAAGAAACATTATCACTTCTCTCACAAATCTGCAATCCAATAAATGTCCATAATAAAATACAAAGTAAATGAATATATGTTCAAAATATTACTTTTCTATTATTATTTTGAACATATCAGTAAATAATTCTAATTGTCCGTCGAAAAAGAGTCGTATTACAGGTTATTAATCTGAATGTGGCGGGAGCGCCTTTAGTTCATAACATTTATAAAGCCGCTTTAATTGTGTATTGGTATTAATCTCAACGTAATTTTAGGTATAATTTCAAAATACCTTTCAGCTCAGTTAAAAAAATAATTAGATATTTATACGTCATGCTGAACTTGATTCAGTATCTATTTTTCCAAACAAAAAATTCCAAAACAAATACAAATTTTATTTAAAGACCCTGAAATAAATTCAGGGTGACGGTATAATAACCTAAGTTTGTATAACAAACAACCTTCCTTGCCAGGTATCACGTTCTCGCAACCGCTTTTCAACTTTAGCAACAAACTCAAAATTTTTCAAACCCCATTTTGGAGCTATTAACATTTCGGCAGGTGCTTCGCTGATAAAACGCTCCACAATAATTTCAGGGTTGAGCAATTCCAAATAATCAACAACCAATTCAATATAATCTTCGACAGTAAACAGTTTAAACTCATCCGGATTTTCCGAATACTGCTTCTCCAACAATGTTCTTTTATGAACTTGAAGCTGATGCAGTTTTAAATTTTTAACGGGTAACTTAGAGATAACTTTTGCTTG
>QMPG01000608.1 GCA_003648455.1 Bacteroidota bacterium | reverse complement strand
TGTTAACCAAAAAGAGATAATGGAATTAACTGTTACTAAACCGGATAAAATTTCTTATCGAGGCACAATTAAAGTAAGATTCAAATTAGAAAAGACTGATTCTCTTCAATATATAAATGCTTTAAATTATCCAAATCCATTCAACCCAGAAAATAAAAGTAAGAAGTCAAAAACAACAATCATGTATTTTATTCCTCAAAATAGTATTGTTTCTATTAATATTTATAATAATATGGGACAATCAGTTATGAAATTACTGAATAAATATCAAACGAAAGGTGAGCATTATATTGAATGGGATGGTAAAGATAATCTTGGCAAAAGCGTTGCAAGTGGAACTTATATATATGTAATCAAAGCTGGTAATCTTGTAACAACGAAAAAAATTATGATTTTAAAATAATACAGACTTTAAATGAGAAAAATCGCTTATCTGACAATCGATGATTCACCTTCTAAAGATATGAAAGTGAAAGTTAATTTCCTTTATACTCATAAAATCCCTGCTGTCTGGTTTTGTATTGGGGAAAAGATAGAAATTAATCCTGAACCTGTTATAATAGCAATACAAAAAGGATATATTATTGGGAATCATTCTTATTCGCATAGACATTTTTCCAAACTCTCTTTAGATGAATGCAAAGATGAAATCAGAAAAACAGATGAAATTATTGAGCAAATGTATGAAAAAGCTGATTGCAAACGAACTATTAAGATTTTTCGTTTTCCATTTGGAGACAAAGGGGTAGGTTGGAATCCTATAAAAGTAATATTCAGGAAATATGATTCTCATTTTAAAAATATCCAGAATTATTTATCCGAATCAGGTTATCAGAAAGTATTATTACCTGATATACAAAAATGGTTTCCTTATAGTTTTTTATTAAATGATATTGATTTACTTTGGAGTTATAACATCAGGGAATGGGCTATCTCTAAAAAAATAACTTCAGAATCAGAACAAAAGAAATTTCTTTTAAAGAAATTAAGCAGATTGGAAAGAACAAAAAAAGATGAGATAATTCTTGTTCACGATCAGGAAATTACTTCTCACCTTTTTGGTTTTATAATTAATCAATTTGTTAAGATGGATTATCATTTTAAACTGCCTTTATAGTTTATTTTAATCTGGACAAGCCTTTTACTTGCGTTACCGAACTTACCTTGAAAAAGTTTATAAGCATCTTCTACTTGTTAGACTTTTTCAACGGCTTTCTCATCACTATAAACTTGTTAAGTCTTAAAGACTTCACAAGTTTGTAATTATTGTAAAACTTTATAACAAGAAGAAAATCATTTCAATTATTTGGGATTAAAATCCCAATTTTGGTTCGTAATATTTAATCCACGAGATAAATCTCGTGTTACTCATGTTGCCACGCCTTTCAAGGCGTGGAGTAATATTTTTTGGCAAAAAATATTTTATCTATATTTGTGCAGCTATTATTAATAAGTATTTGCACAAGTTTAATTTTTTATATTAGTTGTTTGTTTTGCCGGTCCCGTTGAATCTTTTTTTCTATTCAACTGGAGTTTGTTCTTGTTCGTTGATAATTATTTTTTAGTTTCGGTTTAACCGAGTTAGGTTTGTAATGAAAGCAAATAGTTTAGGAAGATATTTCGGAATATCAACTTTTGGTGAAAGTCACGGACCTGCGATAGGTGTTTTGATCGAAGATATCAAACCGGGAATTAAATTTCCATTAGAAGATATTCAAAAAGAATTAGATAAAAGAAGACCGGGTAAAAATCAGTTTAGTTCTTCTAGAAAAGAAGAAGATAAATTAGTTGTCCTTTCAGGTGTTTTTGAAGGGAAAACTACCGGAATGCCAATTTGTATGATTGTCTATAATAAGGATGCACATTCAGAAGATTATCATTATTTGAAAGACATTTTTAGACCCGGACATGCTGATTATTCATACTTTAAAAAATTTAAAATATACGATTATCGTGGGAGTGGTCGTGCTTCAGGTAGAGAAACTATTGCTAGAGTTGCAGCTTCCGGATTAGTAAACAATCTTCTGAAAAACATTGAAATAAAGATATTTCCTATTCAAATCGGTAAGTTTATTATTCATAATCTAAATTTTGATTTTAAAAATGATTTATCTTGGTATGATGAAAGCAATTATACTGATTTATTAACTTATTTGAGTAAAATAGAAAAAAATGGTGATTCTATCGGTGGAATTATCGAGGGAAGAATATCAAATCTTCCAGCCGGATTAGGTGATCCTGTCTTTGAAAAGTTAGATGCTAACCTTGCCAAAGCTATTCTTTCGATTGGTTCAGTGAAAGGAATAGAATTTGGTGATGGTTTTACTTTGGGGAAATTAAGTGGAAGAAAGGCAAATGATTTAATAAATAAAAATGGATTTCAAAGTAATCATTCGGGTGGAATTTTAGGTGGAATAAGTACAGGTCAGGAATTGATATTCCGTTTTGTAGTAAAACCAACTCCTTCAATAAATATTCCTCAACTGACAATTTCAAAGGAGAATGAAGAAATTATTTTTCGATCCAAAGGTAGATTTGATACTTGCATTGTTCTTAGAATATTACCTGTTGCCAAAGCAATGATTAAATTAGTTTTGGCAGATGCTATCCAACATCAAAAATTATTAGCTAATGAAAAAGCAAATCTTAATGATCTTCGGGAAGCTATTGATAAGATCGATGAAGATATTTTGATTGCTTTATCAAGAAGAAATGAAATCAGTCAGATAATTGGGTTACTTAAAGAAAAACAGAAATTTGAAATAAATGATAAAACAAGGGAAAAAAAAATATTGGAATGTCTTATTAGTAAAGCAAAAGAATGGGGAATTAACACAGATGTAATTAATAAAATCTGGA
>QMPG01000607.1 GCA_003648455.1 Bacteroidota bacterium | reverse complement strand
TGAATATTGAAGAATATAAACCCTTTAAAATGTGGTGGTAATTTTAATTTATAATTTCTTTATTTTTTACAAAATATACTTTGATGAAAATTACGTTCCAAAATATAAAAAATATAATACTGCCAATAAATATTCAGATAAAATATAATTAAAAATTATAAACGATTAATCTAATTAAATTTAAAGAAATGTACATAATATTAGTTTACGATATAGGCGAAAAAAGAGTAGGTAAGATGTGTATATAATAATAAGAAACTATACCACCTAATAATTGAAAAGTATACCACTCAAAAATAATTATTAACAATCTTTGAGATTTAATTTCAAAGGTAAAAAAATGATAACAATGGTGGATAAAACACAAATTTTAATAAAATATTATAGGGAACAAAAAAGCGAACGAGCTATTTCACGTGAGCTTAAAATAAATCGTAAAACGGTTCACAAATATATTTCAGAACACGAGTCTGAAATAAAATCAAATGATATAGAAAATCATTTAGAACAAGGCTTATCATTTAAGCCACGGTACAAATCCCACAATCGCAGCAGGTCTGTATTAACACTTGATATTGAAGAAGAAATAAACTCTTGTTTGAAAAAGAATAAAGAAAAAATAAACAAGGGTATGCGAAAACAGATAATGAAAAAAATTGATATTTTTAATTATCTGCAAGAGAAAAGTTACTTGATAAGTTATCCTACTGTTTGTAACTATATCCGTAATACAGAAAAGCAAGGCAAAGAAAGTTTTATAAAACAATTATATCATCCGGGTGAGATATGCGAGTTTGATTGGGGTGATGTTAAAATCTATATTGACGGAAAATTACAGACATTGAACATGGCTGTATTTACATCGGCATATAGTAATTATCGTTTTGCAAAATTATTTTACCGTCAGGACAGTTTAGCTTTCAGCCAAAGCCATATTGATTTCTTTTCATATACCGGTGGTGTTTATAAAACACTGGTTTACGATAATATGCGAGTGGCTGTTGCGAGATTTGTAGGGCGCAGTGAGAAAACTCCCACAAGAGCCTTATTAGAACTATCAAGCTATTATAAATTTGGATTTAGATTTTGCAATATTTGCTCCGGAAATGAAAAAGGACATGTAGAGAAAAGCGTAGATTATATTCGAAGAAAATCTTTTAGTATAAAAGACGAGTTTGCGAGCGTAGAACAAGCTAACGAATACTTGCTTCAGAGTTGCGAAAAACTTAATAATACCGGACAAATACTAAAGTCAAATAAGACTGCAAATGAGATGTTTTTGGATGAAAAACCAAATTTATTTATATCCGAATATCCATATAAATGTTTCGAAGATGACCATGCAAAAGTTGATAAATATTCTACCGTTTCTTACAAAAAGAACAGATATTCAGTTCCCGACTTTCTTGTAGGAAAATTGCTTGATATAAAAATTTTTGCAGAAAAAATTGATATTTATTTTAATAACGAAAAAGTCTGTTCTCACACACGAAGCTATGGACTTCACACATGGACAATGAATATAAATCATTATCTGACAAGTCTGAAACGCAAGCCGGGTGCATTAAAAGGCTCATTAGCTCTAAATCAATTAAGCGAAAAAGTAAAAAAAATTCGAGAAAATTATTTTGATAATGATGCAAAAGATTTTATCGAACTGCTTCAATATTGTAAAGATAAAAATATCTGTTTTACAGAAGTTGAAAATGCTGTTGAAAAAATAAAAAAAATAACTCCGACAAGCATCAGTAAAGATAAAATTCTAACAGTAATAAGCAAGGAAAAAGAGTTTTCACAAAACAAAGCAAACAAGCCTTTGGAACAGTTGTCAGAGCCTGATGAGATTGAGAAACAATCAATTATTAATTTACAAAAATTAGCTTCTGTATTTAATTAAAATAACAGTTTTAATAAGTTTTTTCAATTAAAAAATTCAATTAAAAAAAAAGAAAATGGATAACATAAAAGAAAAAATACAGTCATTAACAAGAGATATTGGACTGCCCGGAATAAGAAAAAATTATGAAATTTTGACAGATGAATTTGAGAAAAATAAAGGAATTGCTTACTATGATTTTTTATACAAAATTTTAGAACTTGAATATTACTCTCGTCAAAAAAGCCGCAAACAATCAAGGATAAGGCAAGCCGGTTTTCCTTACAAAAAATATCTTGATGAATTAAATTTAAGCGACTTGCCCGATGATGCGAAAAACAAATTACCGGACTTAGAAAAATTAGACTTTATTGCTCAGGGCAGAAATATTATTTTTGCAGGAAATCCGGGAACAGGAAAAACGCATATCTCAATAGCTTTGGGCATTAAAGCTTGTTTAAGCGGATATAAAGTGCTTTTCACAACAGTTCCGAGACTTATTACTCAAATAAAAGAAAGCCGGTCAGAAAAAACATTACGACAATTTGAGAATAGATTTGAAAAATATGATTTGGTCATATGCGATGAATTCGGATACATATCATTTGATAAAGAAGGTGCTGAATTATTATTCTCTCATCTATCGTTAAGAGCAGGAGTAAAATCAACAATAATAACAACCAACCTATCTTTTGACAGGTGGTCGGAAATATTTGGTGATACAATATTAACAGCTGCTATGGTCGATAGATTAACCTACAAAGCTCATATATTGAATATGAACGGGAAATCATACAGAACAAAAGAGACACTAGAATACTTTAAAAATGCTAATTAACAATACAATAACAACATATAATCATATTTTTACTAACGCTCAATAACTATGTATGAAAAAATAAAAAAATACCGAAAAAGGAAAATTAGACCGCCAAACACTTTTTTGATTTTTGACTTTTAAAAGTCAAAAATCAAAAAAGTGTTTG
>QMPG01000606.1 GCA_003648455.1 Bacteroidota bacterium | reverse complement strand
TTAGCCATAACGATTAAATTTTCAGGGCTGCAAAAGTACTTAAGTTTTTCACTTTATCAAACCTTTTGCATATTTTTTTCTTCTTTCTTTCCACATTTTGCTGTTAGTAAAATTATAATTTTTTATGATTTAAGAATCGGGAAATAGTCTTTACCGAATTAACTTACATTTTAAATATAAAATATTATCAATTACCTCTTGATCTGTACGTCCAATCCAAAATGAATCTTTTTCACTACCATTCAACCAATTACCTATATACAGTACTGTAGAGAGTTATTTGTTAATCTTCATATCTAATGTATTTTTCCCTACAGTATATGCATATGATGACGATGGAATATATTGAATATTTAATTCTCCAATCTCTTTTTCTCCTTCTTTATTAATCGTTGTTACAATCGGATTAAATATTTTATTTTCAGCACAAAACTTAATTAAACTTTTTAATTCTTTTGGTTTATTAAAATATCTGTCACTCCATTTAATTTCAAGAGCCCAAATAGGTTTTAAAGTCTCATTCAGACCAACCATATCAACTTCTCCATTACTCCATCTTGCATACCAAGGTGTAAACCAATCTCTATGCATCCATTGTGCAAAAATTGCCGTTTCAACCATATTTCCAATCATTTCGTCTGTTGCTGTTATGGGCGAAAATAAAGCACTGCGTAAAGATGGGTTTGTTAGATATATTTTAAAAAAATTATCTCGTTTAAACCTCTTTCCACTTTGGTCTATTCTTTTTACTTTCTTAATAAGATAAGCTGCTTCAAGATATTCTATATATTTTTTCAGTGTATTCTTTGGAACTTGAGATTGTTTGCTTAATGTCTCTAATGAAAATTCGCCTCCACTATTATAGGCTATTGTTGTAAATAATGAGTTTAGTTCTCTCGTGTCCGAAATTCCATATAAACTTGGCAAATCACGCAATAAAACTTTATCTACTATATCTTGCCTGATATATCTACCGGGATTTGCTTGTATTTTATCTGAAAATATTACTTCGGGGTAACCCCCAAAGTTTATATAATCAATAAAATGTTTATTTAGTTCATCTAAATGACTTGTAGAATAAAATTCTCTAATTTTTCCATTCCATTTAATATCTATCGTTTTGATTAAATTATCCAACCCTTTTAAGTGAATATATTCATTGAATGTTAATGGTGGTAATAAAAAATCTGTAAAACGACCTGCTCCGCTTTCGTTACTTGCAAATTTTAGAGCCGCCGCTGCCGAACCGGAAACAATAAACTTATCTTTTCTGTAACTATCTACTAAAGATTTTAGATGCACCTCCCAATCTCGACAGTATTGTATTTCATCAAAAATTATATACCAATCATCCTTATCTTCAACACCTGTAGCTTCTTTGGCATAATTAAAAACTTGTTCTAATGTGATATTATTATAAATTGGATTTTCAATTGTGATAAAAATAATTTTTTTAGGATTTATTCCGTTTTCAATCATATCTTGAACCATATGAAATAGCATTACTGTTTTTCCTACTCTTCTTGGTCCCATTAACACTACAGCTCTACGAACATCTCTTTCATAGACTAAAGGTTTAAACAGTTCAAAATACAATCTTCTTGGCATTTCTTGATAATCAGCCTCAATATGACCATCTATCCACCAAGGATTTTCAAACCTAATCCTATTTAATACTTGTTCTTTAGAAATTTCTCTAAGCATAGCAATTCTTATTTTTCACAAATATACAAAATAAAGTCAAATGATCAATCTTATTTCAGTCTTTTATTATGAATAAGTAATTTCATTGGCTGCTTATTTCTTATTTCCTAATTCTCTACAACGGAAGTTCACGCAAAAATCTGATTTATGCAACTTAGTCTGTCTTGTCTGCCTTCCGGCGGAGGATTAAGCTGAACATATGGGGAATGCCATTTGTTTATATTCATAAATTTTAATTTAACAAACTATTACCCAATGACTTATATACATCTCTACTGGCGTTTTCTCATTCAATTAAATCATTAATAATTTTTGACTTTTCTATTAGCTGTTCTTTATGTTCAAAAATCAATGTTGATAATTGAAATCCATTTAATCCAATAAATCCATTATCAATAAGTTCTTTTCGTGAATTCTTTGCAAAATCAGAACTTGTGAAAAACATAAATAATTGTGCTGGATGCACGTAGTTTCTTTTTTTACTATTTGCAAAGGCAACAAATGATTTTATATCGTAAATTCCAACATTTCCAGAATATCGTTTTGATTGCCCATACACTTCTATAAAGCCGTATGTCTTTTTTGTAGATGTCGATTTAATTGGTATTTTTCCTTCAAAATCTAAACCACCATCAGCTGTATATTGAGTAGTTTCAGTGTCAATACAACCAAAACAGACTTCTATAATTAATGACGATAATTCTTCAAATTTTTTCCAGTCTAATACATTCAGTTTTTTCTTAATTTCTTTAATTACGAAATAATCATTATCAATTTCAACAATGTTCTTTGATGCAAACGAAAAAATAAATGGCACATTTAATTCTTTTGAATTTCTGATTGACAAATTCACAAATTCAATGAAGTTTATAATATTATTTTGAGCAAGTTCTGCTGATTTAAAAATATTATGTCCTTGATTTTTATAATAATCAGTCAAACATTGCTCAGAACTTATTTTCCTAATATTTTTACCTTCAAATATTTTTTCAAAAATATTATTGTCCATTGTTCTTCAATGTTTCAACTCTTTTATAATTATTAAGCATATTCTCTATTCCCAGTTTTATTTCTCCTAATTCTTCATCGCTTAATTCCTTTTCCAATCCTTCTGCTAATATGTTTTTAAAAGCTGATATTGCATCACTTATCTTATTTAAACAT
>QMPG01000605.1 GCA_003648455.1 Bacteroidota bacterium | reverse complement strand
TTTACTAATATCTATATTCGCTTGTTTATTATAATTTAAACCATAAGCTGAATTATATATTTTATTATTTAAATTAAGAAAATTACTTGTTGTAAATAATATAATTAACAATACAATTAATGTCCATTTTTTAAAAATAATATAGAGTAAACTAAATCCAAGTGTAATTACTGTAAAAATTAATAAAAGACTTGCTCCTGCCGGTAAAATTAGCGATGTTGCATCTTTAAATTGACCTCTTATAATAATAAAACTAATAATAAGAACAATATAGTAGAATGCGTTTAAGTGTTGTCCGTAAAGAACTTTTGATAAAATCTTTTTGTCATAATGATTAAATTTTTTAGCTCTTCCTATGTTAAAAAATCCTTTTATATAAAGTTCAATATTTTCGGGTCCGTAAGCTCCTGCATAAATATTATTAATTTTGTGTTCTTTTTTTCGAGTTTGTTTTTTTAAATATCTTTTTAAAAATGATTTCTCTATAAGTTGCCTAATTTTACTATGTAATAATGGAAAAATTCTAACAATAATATAGAAAAATCCAAACGAGAATAAAATAAAGATGATAATTCCAATTATAAAAAATAAAATATTAATTAGCGATCTACCAAAAGTAATATACTCGTTATAGAGCTGAAAATTAATACTTTGATAGATATAAAGCAAAATATAAATAAATGGAATTGTAGAGTTGTTTTGAGAATAAATTAAAAAAGGTTGTCGGGTAGTTACAATAAACGGAAACCTATGAGACATTACTACATACGATGAAATATGAAATGCCATAATAAAACTACCTGTTGCTAATCCCATAAACAAAAAAGATAACAATCCTATATTACCATCGTACTGGGGTGTTAAAAATAATGAAGGAATACCAAAAGTTACACCAAAATTATTTAGAATAATAAAAAATGGAAGTAACCATATTAGTAAGTATGTTTGGTGATACTTAAAATATGCTTTTAGCAGCTGTAATGGGAAAAAAAACAAAATTTTTTTCCAGATTCGTAACCACTTAAATTTATATTTGCTTATTGTTCTCAAATTATATTATTTGTGTTATTTTTTTTGCTGTAACGTTGGTTTACTGTTGTTTTTTAGTTGTACATTTGTAAGTATATGCTTACTTGCAAATATAAAGAATATATTCTAAATATTCAAATTTTTTTCTTTTATTTTTTATCTAAGCTTTATTGTTTAAAAAAATATTTATCGTAAATTTGCGATAAACTATAAATATTTATTATTTTTGTACTCTCAATAGAGATTTATTTAAATAAAATTTGATATGAATAAAACATTAAAAAATATTGAATACGATGACGATCTTAAGCAAATGGCCAGATACGCCAAAGCTCTCGGTCATCCCACAAGATTGTTAATTCTTAAATATCTTGACAATCAAAATTGCTGTCTTACGGGCGATTTGGTTGAGATTTTACCCATTGCTCAATCCACCGTATCGCAACATTTAAAAGAACTAAAGGAAGCGGGATTAATTCAGGGAGAAGTTAATCCACCGAAAATTAAATATTGTATCAATCAGGAAAGCTGGGAAAAAGCAAAAGAATTGTTTAATGAATTTTTTTAAATAAATATTTTTTTACAATAAAACATTGTTAATTTACGATAAACTATAAAAAGTATGGAAACATTAATTTTTATAATATCATTGGTTGCAGCATTTATCTTTTCGCTCGGTGGTGTTGGTGCTGCTATAATTCTAATACCTATACTTGTATCGCTTGGAATACCGGTAAACATGGCAAAACCTGTCGGATTGTTTTACAATACGGTAAGCCTTACGGGAGCAAGCATCAATAATATCAAAAACAAACGACTGGATTTTAAAGTTGGAATACCAATTATTATTTTCTCGTTTTTGTTTGCAATTGTGGGAGCTTATATGTCAAAATATATTCCCAACCGGACAATTTTATTTCTTTTTATCGGCTTTCTTTTATTTTCGGGATTTATGTTCTTATTCCACAAAAAGAAAGCAAAAGATGATTACAGAGAAGACGTTCCTGTGTTAAAACTGAGTCTTATCGGTGCTTTTGCAGGATTGCTTTCGGGTATGCTTGGCATTGGCGGTGGCGGTATCATCTCCCCTTTGATGTTGATGATTGGTTTTAATCCGAAAAAAATTACGGCAATCACGGCTTTTGTTGTGCCATTCTCGTCATTTTCAGGTTTTCTAACCTATTGGGCTATGGGAAATATCGATTGGAAAATAACATTAATTGCATCGGTTGGAGGAATCATTGGTGCTATCTTGGGAACTATTTTTATGCAAAAAAAATTAAACCCGCAAACAGTGAAAAAAATTCTTGCCGTAATCTTATTGATTATGGCGGTTAAATTAATATTCAAAATAATTTAAATATAAGGAGGAACAAAAATGGAAAAAGCATTAAAATCAATGAATCTTGAGTTTTGTGGAACCGGCAAACACAAAATTTCCGCAGAAAAACTTTTTGAAACAAGAAATACTCTATTTCTTGATGTCAGAGATAAAAAAGAGGTTGAAACAATTGCTTTTAATTTCAAATTATTTGGAATCGAAACGCTGAATATTCCCATTGACGAATTACCCGACAGATTAAACGAACTGCCAAAAGATAAACTGATAGCTTGCTTTTGTTCATCGGGAACTCGTTCCGCCTGGGCG
Organism: Bacteroidota bacterium; assembly: GCA_003648455.1. The sequence goes on along the minus strand of QMPG01000605.1, from coordinate 193 downwards.
TATATCTATTTGTTTTCAAAAGGATTTAATGTTAAATTGCTTGATGCGTCAAACGAAGATTTGGCTAAACTTTTAAAACCCGGAAGAATATACAAAGCAAGTAAATAAATAGTAATGAAAAGTATTTTATTCATAGCCTTGGCTTTTATTTCGGGACTAATCTCCGCACAAGAAAATACGTTTACGGAAAATA
>QMPG01000604.1 GCA_003648455.1 Bacteroidota bacterium | reverse complement strand
TTTTTTTGCTTAAAAATAATAAATTTATTTCCCCGGAACGTTTTTCAAAATATCAAGCAATAAATCCCAAAATTTTTGAACTGTTTCAATATCAATCCTCTCATCTGGTGAATGAACAGCCTTAAGAGTTGGACCAAATGAAATCATATCCATGTTTGGATATTTCTCTAAAAACAAACCACACTCAAGCCCGGCATGAATAGCACGAACAACAGGTTTAACATTAAATAATTTTTGATATGACTTCTCAGAAACTTTTAAAATCTCAGAATTTGGATTTGGTTTCCATCCGGGATAACCGTCAGAATGTTCAACTTTTGCATCTGCTAAGCGGAATACACTTTCAACCATTGATGCAATATCGTCTTTCGAAGAATCTATTGAACTACGCTGGCTTGTTGTAACAAATATTTTTTTGCCATCAATAAATTTAACCGAAGCCAAATTTGTTGAAGTCTCAACCATACCCGGCATTTCCCGGCTCATTGCAATAACTCCGTGAGGGCAAGCATACAATGCGTTTAACAATCTATGTTGAGCATCTTTATCAATAACATTTTTTGGCAAATATGATTCTTCAATGCTGAATGCTAAATTAGGCTCAGTAATAGATAACTCATTTTTAATATCGGCTGAGAAATTATTAAAATACTCTTTAAAATCGTCAACATATTTATTAGGAACAACAACTAAAGCAAAAGCTTCGCGTGCAATTGCATTACGTAAATTTCCTCCGTTAAAATCAGACAAACGAATTTTAAAATTATTAGTAGCGTTCCATAAAAAACGATTAAGTATTTTATTAGAATTTCCCAGTCCTTTGTCAATCTCATCACCTGAGTGACCACCTTTTAAACCTTTAACATCAATTTTAAAAGCAGTAGATTTTGAAGGCACCGAACGATTTTTATATGAGAAAGTAGCTGTAGTATCTGTGCCACCGGCACAACCAATAAATATTTCGCCTTCGTCTTCAGAATCAAGGTTTAATAAAATCTCACCATCTTCGATAAAACCTTTTTTCAAAGCAAAAGCACCTGTCAATCCTGTTTCTTCGTCAACAGTAAACAAACATTCAATAGGTCCGTGCTCAATATCATCGGCAGCTAAAATAGCCAACTCAGCAGCAACTCCAATACCATCATCGGCACCAAGAGTTGTTCCTTTAGCTTTAACCCATCCACCATCAATATAAGGAATAATAGGGTCTTTATCAAAATCATGCTCAACATCGTTGTTTTTCTCACAAACCATGTCAATATGACTTTGTAAAACAATCCCTTTTAAATTTTCTTTTCCTTTTGTGGCAGGTTTTTTAATAATTACATTACCAACCTTATCTTTTTTGGTTTTGAGATTATGTTTTTTACCAAATTCCATAAGATATTCAATAATTTTCTCTTCCTTTTTCGAAGGGCGTGGAATCTGACAAATCTCCTCGAAATAGCTCCATACCTTTTCCGGTTTTAGTCCTTTTAATATATCCATTTTATTTATTTTTTTAGATTCTTACAAAACTACAAAAAAGCATTCTTTAATGTGAATTAAAAAAGATTTTTTTTAACATATAAATTTATTCATTTATATAATTTTGATTGCAAATTTTATATTATTTTTACAATCTAAATTTAATAATAATTAGAAATTATGGCAAAAAGAACTATAGTAACTTTACCGGGTGACGGTATTGGGAAAACCGTATTAAACGAAACTTTAAGAGTATTAGATGCTGTTGGTTTCGAAGCTGATTATGTTGAAGGCGATATTGGTTGGGAATTTTGGTGTAAAGAAGGAAATCCTTTACCTGAAAGAACAATTAAACTTATTGAGGAGCACAAAATTGCTCTTTTTGGTGCAATCACATCGAAACCTAAAGATGATGCAGCTGCAGAATTAGCTCCTGAGTTGCAAAACAAAGGATTAGTTTATTTCAGCCCGATTGTATCAATGCGTCAACATTTTAATTTAGATTCTTGCATCAGACCTTGTAAAACTTACAAAGGTAATTTGCTAAACTTTGTCAGAAGAACAGCCGACGGCAACATTGAAGAACCAGAAATTGACGTTGTTATCTTCCGTCAAAACACAGAAGGTCTATATGGCGGTGTTGAGTGGTCAAATCCAGACGACACTGTTTACAATGCTTTAAACTCACATGTTAAATTCAAAAAAAATTTTGCAGATGTTCCTAGAGATGAGCTTTCTATTTCTACCAGAATATTCTCTAAAAAAGGTACAAGCAGAATCTTACATGCAGCTTTTGCTCATGCAAGAAAATTTGGATATAAATCAGTAACACTATGTGAAAAACCTAATGTTTTACGCGAAACTTCAGGAATGATGTTTAAAATGGCAAAACAAATTCAAGCCGAAGAATATCCTGAAATTGTATTAAAAAACACAAATATTGACGCACAAATGATGTGGCTTACAAAAAATCCTGAAGATTATGGTGTACTTGTAGCCGGTAATTTATTTGGCGATATTATTTCTGATGGTTTTGCAGGATTAATTGGTGGTTTAGGTTTTGCTTGCAGTGCCAACGTTGGTGACGAAGTAGCTGTTTTTGAACCTACTCATGGTTCTGCTCCAAAATATGCCGACTATCCTGTATCAATAGTTAATCCTATTGCAATGATTGCTTCTGCATGCATGATGCTCGACCATATTGACGAAAGCGACAAAGCAAACAAAATTAGAGCTGCTGTTGCTCAAGTTGTAGAAGAAGGTAAAGTTAAAACTTATGATATGATGAAAATGCACGGAAGTGCTGATGTTATTGAAAAAGGTGCTGCTTCAACTACTCAAATGACTGATGCTATTATAGCAAAATTATAATATTATTAATCGACCTTCCAGCGTCTGAAAGACCT
>QMPG01000603.1 GCA_003648455.1 Bacteroidota bacterium | reverse complement strand
TGTTGAGTGTTTAAGAGTATAAAGTTTAAAGTTTAAAGTTGGGGTAAAAAAACTTGGTGAGCTTTGTGGTAAAAAGAAAATTATTTAATACAAATATGAGATTTTTTATTAAAATATTATTACTGATAATTATTCCGGTATTTTCGTATGCACAGGCAGATAATGATTATTATCTTAAAGCTTGTGCTGAATATGAATATAAAAACTACCAAAAAGCTATTGATAACCTTGATAGAGCAATTGCGATTAATAAAAATGATGAGAATTTATTTATAAAACGCGGCAATAGTTATTACTTTCTGCATCAATACAATAAAGCTATTGAAAGTTTTTTGCAGGCTGAAAAAATTAAACCCTCGTCGGCTAGTTTTTATTTAGCCAAAAGTTTTGCAAAAATTAATGAGCCCGAAAAATCAATTCATTGGATAGAAACAAATCTGAACTCAAAATACAAAGTTGCAAAAGGAAAGTTAAAATTAGATGCTGATTTTAACAAAATAGAAAAGACCTTGCAATGGCAAAAAATATGGAATAAGAAAAGATATACGAAAAATGAAATAAAATTATCGCAGGCTGAATATCTTATCAAAAATAAAGAATATAATAAGGCAATTAATGAGTTAACAGATATAACATTATCGAGAAAACGCTCTTACAAAGCTTACTCATTATTAGGCAAAACTTATCTTCTTTCTAAAAATTACAAAAGCTCAATATACAATTATACTAAAGCAATAAAAATTAAGAAAAATAAATACCAATATTATTACAATAGAGCAAAAGCATATTATAAAACAAAAAAGTATAAAAAATCGCTTAGCGATATAAACACAGCAATTAAACTAATGCCTACCCAACTGTGCTTATACTACGATAAAGCATTATATGAATTTGCTTTAAAAAATTACGAACCGGCTCTTGCTGATGCTAAATTTTATTTAAAATATTTTTACAAAGATTATAAAGCCATATTCTTGAGCGGACAAATTTATTATGAGCAAAACGATTATTTAAATGCCTTATTATCATTTAACAAAACACTCACACTTCATGTTGACGCAAAATATTTTGTTGCAAGAGGCAATACTTATTTAAAAACTAAAACATATAAATATGCAGAACACGACTATGCAATGGCATTAGACTTAAATCCAAGAATGGGAAATGTATATTTCAACAAAGGTATTGCACGCTTAGAACAAGGAAATAAAAAAGGTGCTTGTTACGATTTTATGAAAGCCCTCGATTTAGGATATATGAAAGCCGACGACTATCTGAGACGATACTGCTTAGATTGCTTTGAACATGAGTAGATTTTTTTTGCTTTTCTGAACTACGGTAAATTATTTGTATATTAAAATTTGTTATTGTTTCTATAGAAGGCGATATAATTGTAAAAAATAAGGTGTAGTCAGAGACTACACCTAGCAGGTTTTTTTTTATTATGTTTAGCTTATGAAACGTAGCCGAATGAAACCACTGTCCATCCAAAAAGCTCCAAATTATCCGGAAAGCACGAACCTCCTATGCTTTATGAAGTATTGTTATGCAACGTAATACTGAATTTCTCTCTCAATAATATATTTAGGAATGCCATTCTCGTATTCATTTTTTCTAGTCAAATTTCCCTTTTTGTCATAATTATTATAAGTCATATGATTATTAAATATTCCATCAGGAGAACTAACCCGCTTTATTCATGCAATTCACTTCGTTTTTGCATGAATAAAGCGGGTTAATATTAATAAGCGTAAACTATGTCACTTTATCGTATCCTTATGTTGCATAACGATGGTAATATGAAATTTTGGGTATTTTGAAACACCAATTTTTCAATTTACTACAATTTTTATTTATTGCTATCATCTTCATATTTAGCACTATCTGCCAAATGCACTATATTTTTTGTTACTGCTGGCCTTTTCTATTTTTTCAAATTTTAAATATCTGTTTTCAAAGTCATTAATCCATTTTTCTGTACAATGATTTTTGATAGTTTCAACTAATTTTTCAATTGTCAAAGGCTTAAAATAACTTTCAATATCTTTCTTAAAAGTTTTCTTATATTCTTCAATTCCAGATTTGCAGTTCAAATTTCCAGATGGATATAAATAAATGAAGTCTCCTGTTTCATAGTCATTATTTGTAACGAAAAGACTTAAAGTCAAAAGATGGTCTCTCCAAATTTGTTGGATTGGTTTTTCTTTTAACCTATTGATATTCGTCATTTCAAAAATTCCAGATGCAGATGAAATTGCTTCATATGTATTTTTATGAGTAGAAGGTTCATCATTCAAATCTTCTGCATATTTGACTTCAATTCCAAAAAATCCTTTTTCACCTTTTTCCGTTATATATTCAATGAAAACATCGAACGCAGAACTGTCTCCTGTGTATTTCGGATTTTTTCTTCCAGGCGAATATTCAAATTCAATAGCAGTTACTCTTTTTAGAATTCTTTCGGGATATAGTTTTTTGAAGATTGTTGTTGCCAATTCTTTATTGATTTTCAATTCTCCAAAAAGATTAAACGTTAATGGTTGACTGGAAAGTAAATTATTCCAAATTCTTGGTTCTTGAATTACTTTTCCGTCAATATGTTTATTTTCAACTTCAAATTTTACAATTTCAAAAATTCTGTTAGTTAAAAAATTTGCACCTGTTTTTTTTGCGAAATCCTGTTTCAAGAAGTTTCCATATTTTTCAAATTCAAAGCCGTTTTCCGTTCTCCAAATACTTTGAAGTAGTCTTGCATTTGAAGCAAAATCAGTCTTGTCGTAATAATCAGTTTCGTATTTTTTTCTTAATTCTTTGTTTAGTTTCATTGATTTTCTATTTGTGCTGATTTTTTTCTTTCGCTTGCAGGTAACGATT
>QMPG01000602.1 GCA_003648455.1 Bacteroidota bacterium | reverse complement strand
TCAGTTGCAATTAGTTCGAGCAAGGAATTGATAAAAAAGTATAATAATATTTTAGATACGCTTCATATTGGATTTGGTAATATTTTTGGACTTGAGGCTTTAGAGGCTGCCTATACTTATGGAGAAGAGTGGCTCGAACAATTAATTGATTATATTCAGGAAAATATAAATTTCACCCAAAATTTTGTTACTGAAAATATGCCCAAAATAAAAGTAATTAAACCTGAAGCTACTTTTTTAATTTGGTTTGATTGCAGAGATTTAAATTTAACCGATGAAGAGTTAACTAAATTTTTTATTAATGAAGCAAAAGTCGGTTTAAACGTTGGAAACACTTTTGGTAAAGGTGGGGAAGGGTTTATGCGTATGAATGTTGCTTGCCCTCGTTCTGTTTTAACACAAGGTTTAGAACGTATTAAAGCAGCTTATGTTTTTCGGTTTGAATAAAAATTTTACTAATAATGAAAGCCCATAAAAGGTTTATGTTTGTAACTTTAATTTGAAATGCATAAGAAACATTCAAAATTATCCACATATAAAAATGTTTGTAAACTATCATAAATTTTATTATATTGTTATGTAAATAATTCTGTATAAATTAATTAAAAAGAATGGTTATGGAAACTTTATTTGAAGATAAAAAGGCTGTAATTCGATTTAATGAAAAAACAAAAGCAATTGAATTAGAATGGAAAGAATTTGTACTCATTGATGATTATAAACGAATATTTATTTTGGGTTTTGATCTTTTTAAAAAGTATAGAGCTAAATTTTTGTTGTCAGACATCAGAAAAGAAGGAGTTGTTGGTCCTGTAGGTTCAAAATGGTTGCAAAACGAGATGATTCCTAAGGCAATAGCTTCGGGTATGAAAAAAGTGGCAATAATTATGAACTCTGATATTTTTAAGGAGTTCTATGTAAAAAATTTACAAAAGAGTGTTGAAGAGAATGATTTTATGAAATATTTTGATTCTATTGAGACTGCAAATAACTGGTTAATGGAGAAATAATTGCCAAAAATATTTATGTATTAACAATAATGAGTCCAGTCTAAAAAGTCATATTTTAAAATTGTTAAAATATGACAGATTTTTTATTATTCAGATTATCAGCAATTTAGGTATACTGTTTTTTTATTGAAACAAACCTGTCTGGTGTTTTTGGAGTAGTCTCAATAATTATTCCCAAACTCCGGGAATAGTTGCTCCACAAAATTCACATTTGCCGGTTTTAATATGATTACTTAATATGTGGAATCCTTTTCGTTCAATAATAATTTTTTTACAATTATGGCAATAAGTGTTTTGAGATTTATTGCCCGGTACATTATCTATATAAACATATTCTATACCCGAATTTAATGCAATTTCTCTTGCTTTCTCAAGTGTGGCAACGGGAGTGTAAGGTAATTGTGTTAGTTTATACATTGGATGAAAACGACTAAAGTGCAATGGGGTATCGCCTAAATTATTTTTATAAAGCCAATCGCACATTTTTTTTATCATGTCAAAATTATCAGTCCAACTGGGAATAACAAGATTGGTTATTTCAAGCCAAACATTTTCTTGTTTAAGTATTTTAAGAGTATTTAATACAGGTTGTAAGGTAGCTGCATTAAGTTTCATATAAATATCATTACTAAAACTTTTTAAATCAATATTTGCTGCGTCAAGATATTTTGAAATATGTCGTAAAGGTTTTTCATTTATGTAGCCTGCTGATACGAAAACGTTTTTTATTCCTTTTTGCCTTGCTATTTTTGCTGTATCGTAAGCGTATTCGTAAAAAGTAATTGGTTCGGAATAAGTGTAGGCAATTGATTTACAATTATTTTTAATGGCTTGCTCCACAACTTTTTCAGGCATTAAATCGTAGTTCTGTGTTTCTTTCGGACTGGTTTGTGATATTGTCCAGTTTTGGCAATTTAAGCAAGCTAAATTACATCCTGCAGTAGCAATTGAATAAGCTTTACTTAAGGGGAGAAAATGGAACAAAGGTTTTTTTTCAATTGGATCAATGTGAACAGCACATGGGTTGCCATAAGCAATAGTATATAATTTGTTGTTTATATTAATTCTGTTTTTACAATCGCCTGTTTCGTTGAGTTTTATGTTGCATTCGTTTGGGCAGATAAGACATTTTACGCCACGTGGAGTTTTTGTGTAAAACGATGCTTCTTTACTCCATTTCCAAAGTTCTTCTTCATCAAGTGGATTTATTTTTAATTTTTTTCCAATGTCTTTTGCAAATAACTTTGAATTCATTCCTATCATTAATCCGCCCAAGCCTAAAGCACTGTATTTTAAGAAATCACGTTTGCTTATTTTGTTTTTTTCGTCTGACATCTTTTTAATTTTTTATAATTATTAAAGAATTGAAATTCACGTGGATTTTATTCCCCCTTAGAAAAGGGGGTTAGGGGGATTGATGTGTAAATTCATTGTAATATTTTTCTAATGTCCTAATAACGTTATTCATGTCTTTATATATTTCAGTTTCTTTAAATTGGATAACTGTATATCCTAGGTTTTTAAGATATTTGTCTTTTGCAAAATCTTTTTCCGTTTTAAAATTATGTGAGTATCCGTCAATTTCTATTACTAATTTTAATTTTCTACAAATAAAATCAGCAATATAGTTGCCTATTGCATATTGTCGATTAAATTGATAAACGTAGAATTTTTTATTTCTTAATATTTTTTTCCATATAATTATTTCTCCTTTTGTTGAATTTTTTCGCAGTTCTCTCGAAAAAGATTTTAATTTTTTATTGTAATTTGATTTGTTTTGCATAATTATATTTGGATTATATTTTAAATTTTTTCAATCCCCCTAACCCCCTTCTCCAAGGGGGAATTCCATACATATATTAAATGTT
>QMPG01000601.1 GCA_003648455.1 Bacteroidota bacterium | reverse complement strand
CTTTTTGGTTTGAATGAAAAAGTGAAAAAGATAAAAAATTTAATCTTAATTGAACCAGTTGGATATTATGATTTTATCAAATTACAAATGGAAGCAAAATTTATCCTGACTGATTCAGGTGGTATTCAGGAAGAATCTACTTATTTCAATATTCCCTGCTTAACCCTGCGACCTAATACTGAACGTCCAATAACTATTACAGAAGGGAGTAATAAATTAGTGAAGCTTGAAGTAAATGAAATAGTTAAAGAAGCGAATTTAATTTTAGAAGGAAATATTAAAAAGAGTAAAATTCCTAAATATTGGGATGGAAAAACAGCAAAAAGAATTGTTAAAATATTTAGAGAAAAACTATAAGTTAAAATCTGTTTTGTTGTTGGTTGAAGGCGACAATGTGTATTGTCGCTTTCGGGATAGTTGTTGGTAGTTAATAGTAATTATAGGAATTTATTATGGAATACAAACGTAAGATATATGGTTATGATTGTGATATTTATGGTCATTTGAATAATGCTAACTATCTTCATATTTATGAAGAAGCAAGAGCAGATGCTTTGGAAAAAATGAACTTATCTGTAAGGGAACTTAATGAATTAGGAATAAATATTTATCTCACACATATTGATCTTGAATTTATAAAAGGTATTCCTTTAGAGGAAAATGTTATTGTTAAAACTTATGTCTCAAAAGCAAATAGACTAAAATCAGTATGGCGACATGAAATATATAATCATTATAATGAATTATGTAGTGTTTCAATTGTAGAAGGTGTTTTCATTAAAAATAGAAAGCCGTATAGAATTCCTTCTGAATTGTTCCATCGTTTACAGAAATATATCATAAGATCGAAATAAATAATTATAAGTCAAATTGTTATTTAACTCAGGTTAGAAGAGAATGATTTTGATATGTTAGAAAAGAACAGATTTATTTTTTTTGTTGGTTTTATGGGAAGCGGTAAAACATATATTGGGAGAAAAATTGCCGCTAAAATAAATTTTCATTTTTATGATCTAGATAAAGAAATTGAAAAATTAACATCACTTCCTATTATAAAAATATTTGATAAATATGGCGAGAGTTATTTTAGAGAATTAGAATCCAGAATTCTACTTAAATGGAATAAACAGGGAGTTATTGCAACTGGTGGCGGAATAATCGGAATAAAAGAAAACCGAAATTTCTTAAATAATTCCAAAGTAACTGTAGTATGGTTAGATCCAAGTTGGAAAACAATATTTTCCCGTATTACCAAATCGGATAGACCATTAATAAAGTTATTTTCAGAAGAACAACTATATGAATTATGGGAGAAAAGAAGAAAATTTTATTTAGAATGTGCTAATATTGTCTATCAAAAAAATGATTTAAATGAACTAATTTCACTCCTATACTGAATGGTTTTTTTTTCTCATTTTTAAATTTTATTAAATATAATCAGAATAATATAAATATGCTCTGAATAGTAAAATTCATTATACTTGACAGCTAAATGTTCAAATAAATATTTTGTTCATTCTGAATTTGAACGTTATCTAAGATTCTGAAAAATAAGGATTTCAGAACAATTGTGGAGGAAATAATGAAAACATTAACACCGAAAGCAGATCAAATTAAACAAGAATGGTATTTGGTTGATGCTTCGGACCAAGTTTTAGGTAGATTAGCCACAAGAATTGCTTCTATATTACGTGGTAAAAATAAACCTTATTTTAGTCCTCATCTCGATACCGGAGATTATGTAATTGTAACAAACGCAGAAAAAATCAAATTAACAGGTAATAAAAAGTTAAATAAAATATATCAGCGATACAGTGGTTATCCGGATGGTTTAAAAAAAATATCTTTTAGAAGAATGTTAGAAAATAAACCTGAAGAGATTATTATTCATGCAGTCAAGGGAATGCTACCTAAAAATGCTTTAGGAAAAATATTACTTAAAAAGCTTAAAGTATATACTGGCAATGAACATCCACATATAGCACAAAAGCCAAAAGCTATATCACTGTCAAAAATAGGAGGATAATGAATGCAATATTTTGATGCTGTAGGAAGAAGAAAAAATTCTGTTGCAAGAGTACGTTTAACATCGGGAACTGGTAAACGAATAGCTAATCACAGAACCATGAAAAATTATTTTGGAAGAGAAACTCTTGAAATGGTAATTGAACAACCACTTGAACTTATTGGTATTTCAGATAAAGTTGATATCAATGTAAATGTTTATGGTGGGGGACTATCTGGTCAAGCAGGTGCAATTCGGTTAGGTATAGCAAGAGCTCTTCTCAAGTATGATGACGAGTCGCGTTCTGTATTGAAAAAAGAGGGATTTTTGACTCGTGATCCAAGAAGGGTAGAAAGAAAAAAACCGGGTAAACCAAAAGCAAGAAAGAAATTTCAATTTTCAAAAAGATAATAAAATTTTAATTAAAATAATAATTATATTAAATTGTGAATACAACAAGTTAAAATTTGTTTGGTAATAAATACTATTTTATATTAACTTGTTACAAAGTCTATATTAAGAATTTGCAAAACGGTGTTTGACAGATGTCAAATTAAATTGCAATTAATTTTTATATAGAAAAATTAACCGTAACGAAGGAGAAATAATTATGTCTGTAGTAAGTATGAAAGAGCTATTGGAAAGTGGAGTTCATTTTGGTCACCAGACACAAAAATGGAATCCTAAAATGGATAAATATATTTTTATCAAACGAAATAGAATTCATATATTAGATTTAAAACAAACATTAGATGCAATAAATGAAGCTTTTATTTTTCTGAAAGAAGCTGCTAGTCGAGGAGAGACTGTTTTATTTGTAGGAACAAAGAAACAAGCCAAGGAAGCTATTGAAAATGCTGCTAAAAAAAGTGAT
>QMPG01000600.1 GCA_003648455.1 Bacteroidota bacterium | reverse complement strand
TTATATTCCATTGTCCATTTTGTATAATAATATAATGATTTGTATACTGTTATGTTCGTTTTGAAGATTATTTTTAGATGTCTGAAGTTAGTTAACAATTATTTATTTGCATATCTTTCTATATATTATATTAAAAAAACTTGCTATTAAATGTTAATTCTGGATTTTGGGAAAAATTTTTTAAATTTTATTTTGATTAGTAATTTATTTTCAAGGAGTATAATTATAATAATGAGAATTGGTTATGGTTATGATGTTCATCGTTTAAAAGAAGGAAGGAAATTAATTCTTGGTGGTGTAGAAATTCCTTTTGAAAAAGGATTGTTAGGTCATTCAGATGCCGATGTATTGATTCATGCTATTATAGATGCAATTCTGGGTGCTTTAGCAAAAGGAGATATTGGTAATCTTTTCCCAAATTCAGATAATTTATATAAAGACATTAACAGTAGAATCTTATTGATAAAAGTTTGTAATATTATGAAAAATTCTGGTTATAAAATTGGAAATTTAGATACAACAATTTGTGCTCAGCAACCTAAATTATTTGAGTATATTCCCAAAATGAGAAAAAATCTTGCTGAAGATTTGAAAACTGAAATGGAAAATATTTCAATTAAAGCAACAACTGAAGAAGGTTTAGGAATAAGTGGTTCACAAGAAGGTATATCGGCAACTGCGATTGTTCTTTTGGAAAAGATATATGAATAGAAAGAAAATCTTAAATTTAATCGTTACTTTGATCTTTCTTTTGGGTGAAAGATAGTTTAATTGCCTATTTATGAATAGAATTATAATATGTGAATTGAAGATAAAAAAACTCATTTGGAATAAAAATTATGAAACCAGAACTTCTATTACCGGTTGGAAATACCGAATCATTTTTTGCGGCAATTGAAGGTGGAGCTGATGCTGTTTATTTTGGATTGAAAAATTTCAATGCTCGTGGGAGAGCAAAAAATTTTACTGTAAATCAATTACAATCTATTCTTAAACAAGCAGAAATATCAAAAATAAAAACTTACCTGACTTTAAACACTTTGATCAAGAATGAGGAGCTCTCACAATTACTGGATATACTCTTTATCATTTCTCAAACAAATATTTCCGCAATTATTATTCAGGATTTGGGTGTTTATTATTTAATGCAAAAATTTTTTCCCCAATTAAGAATTCACGCCAGTACTCAAATGATGATTCACAATTCTATAGGAACAAACTTATTTTCTAAAAAAGGTTTTGAAAGAATTATTCTTGCTCGGGAATTAACTTTTACTGAGCTTGAACAAATCAGCAAAAGAACCAATGTTGAATTGGAAGTTTTTATTCATGGTGCTTTGTGTTATTCTTTTTCTGGACTGTGTCTTTTCAGCAGTTTTCTGGGTGGAATGAGTGCCAATCGTGGTTTGTGCAAGCAACCTTGTCGTCGAATTTATACAGCAGAAAATCAAAAAAAATGTTTTTTTAGTATGAAAGACCTGCAGCTTATTGATATTCTTCCTCAACTATTGAAATTGAGAATATCTTCTCTAAAAATAGAAGGAAGAATGAAATCGGCTGAATATGTGTATAGAGTGGCAAAAGCTTATAGAATGGCAATTGATAATCCGGGAAAGATCAATGAAGCAAAAGCAATTCTGAAATATGATTTTGGCAGGGTAAAAACTATTTATTTTATGGGAAATGATGTTTCCAAAGCAATAACAGAAAATTCTTATATTGGACTTTTAATCGGGGAAATAAAAGATCGTTCGGGAAATAAATTTACTTTTGAAACAGGCTATCCTTTGTCAATTGGGAATAGAATCAGAATTCTTCCTAAGAGTGGCATAAATTCAAAATCTATCAAAATTAAAGAGATAGAGAGAAATAAAAATAAAGTAACCATTTTTGCTGAAAATAGTTTTCAAGTCGGCGATAAAATATTTCTAATTGGAGTTGCAGAGAGAAAATTCAGAAGTAAGTTTATTATAAAAGGGAAAAAACTAAGATTACATCTTCCAGTTCAAAAGAAAAAGAACATCTTAACTAAAATCAGTTCGTACAAATTACTTAAGAATGAAGAATTGTTTATCCGTATCAATTCTCTTAAATGGTTGAAGAAGATATATTTTGAAAAAATCGATTTCCTGATTTTGAACTTGAAAAAAGATGAATGGCAGCAAGTTAACTTGAGAATTCCATTTCTAAAAAAAAATCTAAAAAAACTAATTTTAGAATTACCTAACTTTATTTCAGAAGATAATTTATATTTTTACAAAACATTATTAAAGTCTTTTTATAATGAGGGATTAAGAAATTTTATATTGAGTCATATTTCCCAGAAAAACCTGCTTCTTAACTATAAAAATATCAGGATGTATTCTAATGAGAACGTATATATTTTAAATGATGCTGCTATCCAATTTCTGAAAGAAGAAAATATTTTCACATATATTTATCCGCAGGAAAATGATTTTTCCAACTTGATTTCTGGTAAAGACAGAAAAGGAATTGTTCCTCTTTTCTATTATCCTCAATTGTTCTACTCGAGAATGCCGGTTTCTTTTGAATGCAAAGGTAACATCGAGACACAAAGTTTTAATGATAGAAATGAAAAATATGATAAAATTATTCGTGATGGAATTACGATAATTTATCCTGAAAAACCCGTTTCTCTTTTGCAATATAAGAAAAAACTTTTTGATAATGGATTTCGTCGTTTCCTAATAGATTTTTCTAATACTGTTCCTTCCGGAAATACATTTAATCGTGTTCTAAAAAAATTTATAAGTTCCAGTGTAGAACAACCTTCACGAGTTTTCAATTTTAAAAAAGGATTACAATAATGAAAAGGTTAAGTATAAATTTCAACTGTGTAAATCCATTCTGTTAAATAGTTCACAACGAGTGGT
>QMPG01000599.1 GCA_003648455.1 Bacteroidota bacterium | reverse complement strand
TTTTTAAATTATCAATTTGATTATTCTCTAATTTCTTGGTTTGCCTAATCATTATAATTTCCTCAAATATTTAACTTGAATATTCTATTTTCATTTTTTCTATCTCCCCTTGGTTTTTAATGCCATACAACGGATGGCGCTAAGAATAGTGCGGGTTTTGGAACATTGTTCTTTCTGCTTTCCACTATTATTATTTATAGGTGAGTGCTTCATTTTACTTTTATGCCCGCATTATTTTTAGCGCGTGTTGGGGGTAGTTTTTCTTCAATAGTTTTAAAATCTTTTTCTAAACCGTAAGTTTTTATTTCCTCAACAATACTCCCAAATAATTTGATTAATTCTTTATGCTGTGATTTTTCCATATATCCAAGATAATTCATAAATTCTGTAACTGTTAATAATCTATCGGATAATGTTCTCACTCCTTTTTCATCTGCTAATGGGAATTGTATTCTGATTTTCTCAAATTTATCTTTGTCAAATATTGGTGTATCCTGTAAAACTAAGTCGTAATAATGAAATCGATTTTTAGCAATTTTTAGATAATAATTTCCTTTGGCAGAAATACTAATATTATAGTCATTCGCAGACATTTTTTTCCATTCAATGTCAGATAACAAATCATCAGTTTCTATAAGTCCATTTTTCAACAAACTTTTTATAGATAAATTCAAGATAGAAAGTTTATAACCAATATTTGTAAAAAACAACAATAGTTGTGATACTTGAATATATTTTGTGGAGTTGCCGCCTAAATCTAAGTATTTCTGTAAATGTTTCAAAATCCAAATTTTAATGAAATGGTCATTTGAACCTTCAACAGGATAAAAAAGATTAGGTATTACACTTGTTTCGTGGTTATAATATAACTTATTATTTAGCCCCATTGTTTTAAAAAATTCGTGAATTGGAATATAAACTCGTTTTTCTTTTTGACTATACCTTACACGCATAATATACTCAGAAACATCAGTATAACCAGAAACTAAAAATAATTTAAATAATCTTAACCCCTCACGAATATTTGGAAAAGATGTATAATTTAAAAAATCAATCATTTGAGAATTATTATCTGCGAAGAGCGAGTTTTTTAAACCAAACAAAAACTCATATATTGATTGATTATCTATTTCTACTTTAAAACCTTGCCCCGACGTGCCAGACGTTTTTCCTTCAAATTCAAGTTTTGAAAGAGTATAATTAATCCTTTTTTGCAAAACTTCATTGTATCTCGGGGCAGTTATATGATATACATTACTTTCAAAAGCATCAAAAGGTGGCGAATTCCTCCACTTATAATAATATCCTTCTCTTAACGAAACAATTACACCACAATTTGCTTGACGATTAAGTGAGTTTGCCAAAAGAAAAACTCTCTCTTGTAATTTAGAATCAAATTGGTCAGCATTATCAAAAATAAGTAAAAGTCGAATCCTTCTTTCTCGAATTAAATATTTGGATAAAAGTTCAAGATGTTCGAGACTATTTTGAGATTTTGTTTCAAAAAAATCATTCAGTTTTCGTTTGTATTCTACGTCACCTAAATCATCCCAAATTCCTTGTTTATTCCTTTGTATTTCTTTATAGTAAATACGTTTTAGGACTTTTGTCGTATGAAGTTTCAAATCGGGATAATTGTCAAATAAATAGTTCAAAATATCTATTGCGATTTTTTCAGTATTTACGGATTTATCTTGATTAAAATACTTTCTGAAATCAATATAAACATATGGATGATTACTAAGAACTTCCTCTTTTATTTTACTTTTAAATAAAAAATTTATAAATGTGGTTTTCCCTGCCCCCTTAGAACCAACAATTATAATTGGTTTTGGTGCAGTAATCTCTTTTGCAATTATTGGAGCACTTGAAATCTCATTTTCAATCTGAGCAACAACTGATTCGGTATTTTTAGCAGGAATAACTTCTGACAAGTTTGGGGCATTATCTCCAAATAATCTCTCAATTTCATTTCTATTTTTTTTAATTTCATCATTTGAAATGAAACATTCTTTAAAAAACTCTAAATTATCTTGCCCTTCTTCTTGAAAAATCTCACCAAAAACATAATTTATTAATGGGGCAATTTCAGCACTCAAATTATTTCTAACTATTTCTTTCTCTCTATCAATTAATGTTGATACTATTTTATATGATTTTGAAATCAGTTCTTCTGTTTGAAAGGTAAAACCACCATTTTCAATTATACATTCACGCGAAATATTATTATGAAATTCGATAAATCTTTTTTTAATATCTTCAAACCCATTAAAAATTAGACATTGATTCTTCTTCCAATCTGTTCCGTCTGTATTTACAAGTTTTCCAATAATAAATTGTTTTCCGTTTGTGATAATGCCATTTGAAATTCCAGAATCAGTTAAGTAATTTCTTATTTGAGTTATAACCTCTTTATTTTCTTTGAATAGTGAGTTAAATGATGTTGTTTTTCTTTTTTGAGGAAGTGTAAATTGAACAAATTGTTTTTTTGCCTCAATAATTAAATGAAAGCCAGGGATATTAATTTTGTAGTCAAAAAATCCAGAGTCGATATGTCCTTCTCGCATAATATCTTTTTCTTCCCAACCTAAAACATCAATTAATATTCTATCAATGATTTTCGACCTTGTATCAGATTCTGATAAATCAAGTTCTTGTAAAGAATTGAATTCAGAAATATACTTTTTTAAGTTTTTTATTGAATCATCTATCGTCATAATCTGTATTTTTAAATTACCCCCAACGGCCCTGCGATGCGCCGTAGCCGTTTGATTTGGGTTATTTTTGATTTATAAAACACATTTCAAATTTACTTAAAAAATTCAAACCGATGACTTTAATCGGCTATGGCGTATTCGCTATTGTTGGCAATTGTAGTTTTTTAGGCTTGAGCGGTG
>QMPG01000598.1 GCA_003648455.1 Bacteroidota bacterium | reverse complement strand
TTGGATTACACGATTTAAAGTTGGCAGTAGATACAATGAAAATACTAAAAAAAGATATTGGAGTGATAATAAACAGATTTGGAATTGGGGATGCTAAAGTAGAAAAATACTGTAAAAAAAACGATATTCCTATAATTGCAAAAATTCCTAATATGAGAAAAATTGCAGAATTATATTCAGATGGAAATCTTCTATATCCAAAGTTACCAGAAGTAAAAATACAACTTGAGAATATCATTACATTCATTTCTGAACATCGTCTGGAGGTTACACAATGAAAGAAATAGTAATTATTTCTGGAAAAGGTGGAACCGGAAAAACATCTATAACAGCTTCTTTTGCATATCTTGGTGGGAAGGATGTGATTGTGGCGGATTGTGATGTCGATGCTGCTGATATGCATCTTCTAATGCAACCGGATTTTAATAAAGCTGAAGATTTTTACAGCGGTGTAATTGCCAATATTGATCAGGGAAAATGTATTAAATGTGGTAAATGTGCAGAAGTTTGTCGTTTCAATGCAATTCCCATTATTGATGAAAGTTATATAATTCAACCTCTCGATTGTGAAGGTTGTGGATATTGCTCGCTAGTTTGTCCAACTGATGCTATAAGTATGAATGAGCAAAATGTAGGGAAATGGTATTTTTCCAACATAAAAACAAATACGAAAATGGTGCATGCAAGATTGGGAATAGGTGCAGAAAATTCTGGAAAACTGGTAGCAAAAGTAAAAAACGAAGCAAAAGCTCTGGCAGAACAAGAAGATAAAAGTTTTGTGATCGTGGATGGATCACCCGGAATTGGTTGTCCAGTTGTATCTTCACTTTCCGGTGCAAATTATGTAGTTTTAGTAACCGAACCTTCAGTTGCCGGAATCCATGATTTGAAGCGAGTATATGAACTTGTAAAGAAATTCGGCATCAGAGCAGGTTGCATCATCAATAAAGCAGATATCAATTCCAATAAAGCAGAACAAATATACCAATTCATAAAAGAAGAGAGTATTGATTTGATTGCGGAAATCCCTTATGATGAGAATTTTACAAAAGCAATGACGCAAGGCAAGACGATCATTGAATTTGATGAGAATGTAATAAAAAAGATATTAGAAAATAGTTGGAGAAAAATTAAAAATATAGTAACAAACCACGGTTAAATGGGAGAAATTTGACGGGGTAAATAAAACTAACCAAACGAACTAAAAACAAAAAATTAATCGTTAGTTTTGTTCGTTTTTGATTGTTCCGTTGAATTTGTTTTTCTATTCAACTGGAGTTCGTTGTTAAAAAGAGGTAAAAATGAAAATTGCATTTACAAGTAAAGGTAAAGATTGGGATTCTATGATGGATCCACGTTTTGGGAGAACAGAATTCATCGTTCTTTATGATGAAGAAAAAGATAAGTTAACCAGTGTAGATAATAGAGCTATCGAAGGTGTAGCACATGGAGCGGGACCTCAAACTGCACAGAAACTATTTGATATTCAACCCGATATTTTAATAACCGGAAATGGTCCCGGTGGAAATGCTGCACGCGTTTTAACAGAAGCTCATTTGGGAATATACGTTGGGGCTGGCGATATGACCGTGAAAAAAGCTTATGATGCATATAAGAATGGAGAATTGAAGGAATTTTAAAACTCTATAAAACTTACGAAGTTTCAAAAACCTTAGAAGTTTTGGGGAGGAAGAAATGGAAAAAATAAGAGTAGCTTTTGCCACTGATAATGGTAAAACATTTATGGGACGTCATTTTGGCGATGCCGATTTCTATGATATTTACGAAATAGATGGAAATAAAGCTTTTTTTATTAAAAGAATTGATAATACAATCGATGAAGAAGAAGTTCATGCTGATCCCAAAAAAGCAAAAGGAATCAGTAAATTGCTACTTAATGAAAATGTAAATGTAGTAGTTTCTAAAATTTTTGGTCCAAATATTAAGAGAATCAAAAAGAAATTTGTTTGCATCATGGTAAAAGATGAAAAGATAGAAGAAGGCATAAACAAGATTTGCGGTAATATAGAAAAAATCTATAATGAATGGGAGAAAGGTGAAGAAAGAAAATATCTCTCATTTTAGAAAGACAAAATCGAATATCTCGTAAAAAAGTATAGAACCCTCAAATAATGTAATCTTGAGACCTTTGGCAAGCTCAGGATGACAGATTACGACTTTTTACGGATTCATCAAAATTAATAAATTGTTCAAAATGATTGTATTTGAAAAAGAACAGGAAAATAAAAAAATGGATTTTAAACAAAAAGCAATCAAAATTATAATTGGAGTAAAACATCCGATGATAGATTATACTTTATATAATCTTGGTATTATCAAATCTTATGAAATTAAAGATAGGAACATCAAAATTGTGATGGCATTACCTGCTTTGAACATTCCGATTCTAAATATGCTGATTCAAAGTTTTAAACAACCTCTGGAAGCAATGGAATCCAAAGTTAATGTGCAGACCGTTGTGATGACGCATCAAGAATTGCAGAAATTTCTGTCAATGGAACAAAATGCATGGAGAGGATTGAAAAAAATATAAAACTTTTCATTCAAATGATCTAACGTTGGAACGGAAAGAATTATGATTCTGTGTTCAATATATTTTCCATAAAAATGCAGAGTGTGGAAACAAGTAAAGTTTACAAAAGAGAAAAATTATGAAATTATTAATGGTTTATGCAAACAGTTTTACCTATAAAACAACAACCAAAACTCTAAAAGAATTTCCTGAAATCAATGAGAAAAAAGAGATTGAACAGGCATTGATAGGGTTTATTCATGCTGAAGAAAAGGATGAAGAAAATTTAACAAAAAAAGTTACCAAGATGATAAAAAACCTGAAATGGGCAGCAAATAAGAACAATACTAAAAAAATCGTATTGCA
>QMPG01000597.1 GCA_003648455.1 Bacteroidota bacterium | reverse complement strand
GATGGATAGCGGAAAGTAAAGCGGTAAACCCCGCATTAGAAGTACCCAAATTTGGGGTTTTAAAAACACCAAATTTGTTGGTAATTCTTAAGCGTAGAAAAATTATGAATTTTTCGGGTTAATTAACCCAAACGCTGGAAGGTTATTATCGGAACCAAAAATCCTGAAAGGATTTAATAATAATAGCCCTGTCCTATGTTTGTAAACGAATTATTATATTGTTTTTTTTTAACAGATGCCGAAACAAATTCAACATGACCGGTTAATTTTTCCTGCCGTGGCACGGTTTAACAGTCAACACCACAAATTACTTTATCTGCTCTAACTCAATTTCATAAATAACAGCCCAGCGTTTTCCTGTTACATAAAAAGTATTTTTTTCTGAATTATAAGCTATTCCGTTTAGCACATTATCTTGACTTCTAACATATTCTTTTGGAACAAGTTTTTTGCAATTAATAACTGCCACAACTTTACCATTGCTTGGGTCAATCTTAATTATTTTATCTGTTTGCCAAACATTAGCATAAATAAAACCATTAACATATTCTAACTCATTAAGATTATTTACAGCACCATTGTTGTCACAAACTTCAAATTGATGCAACTTAGTAAAAAACTCAGGCTCCACATAATAAATTTTTGATGTTCCGTCACTCATTATTAAGTCTTTACCATCGGTAGTAATTCCCCAACCTTCGGTTTGATAATTAAATTTATTCAAGAGCTTAAAACTCTCTTTATCATAAACATAACCAACCAATGACTGCCATGTTAATTGAAAAATTTTATTCTTATATAAAACAACACCTTCACCAAAAACATTAGAAGGTAAGTTTAAACTTTCAATTAAATCGCCTGTTTTGGCATTAACTTTTCGAAGAGTGGATTCTCCATACTGACCGGTTCCTTCGTAGAAATAGCCATTATCGTAAACAAAACCTTGTGTATAGGCTCTTTTATCGTGAGTTAAAGTATTTAAAATCTTATAATTAATATTTTGAGGCTTTATATCAGAAACTAAAAAAAACTTATGCTCTTTTATGTCTTTCGACTTATCAGAAACAAAGCTTATTGTTTTAATATTATGCTCACCGACACTCAATAACTTTGTATCAAAATTATATGAATAAGGTTTATGCATTAATGTGATTTTTTTATTATCGTCAATAAAGAACTGAATTGAATCAATTGGTTTTGCATTATCAATAATTTTCACTTCAGCATTTATTTTATTACCCACAGCTTGCACATGCTCTAAATCATTCAATACTAAATCTGTAATATTGCAAATTTTATTAGTTTCAACTATTTCCTTTTTTACTGTTTTATTATTATTAATTTTTTTGTTTGATTTATTATCGTCACATGAAGTTATTATTGAAATAACAACAAGTAAGCCCATTATTTTAAAACACTGATTTTTAATCATTTATATAAATATTAATTATGCTGAATTGACTTAATAACGAAATATTTATTGCATTGTTTAATTCATTAATTATACTTTTGGTAAAAAATGTATGGTATGAATTAATAAATGAAAATTTAAAAATAAAGTTCTTTAAAATCTTCGCAAGCCTGAATTAAGCCACTAATAGTACCTGTTTCGACTCCGGAATGACCGGCATCTTTAACAATATCAATTTCTGATTTTGGTAAAGCTTTGTGCAATTCCCAAGCAGTACCAACCCTGCAATCCATATCATATCGACCATTTACAATTCTGCATGGAATATCTTTTATTTTGTCAACATTCTCCATTATGTAATTATCCGATTCATAAAACATATTATAATAGAAATAATGACACTCTGTTCTAGCCATTGATAAAGCAAGGTGAGGATCGCCGAATTCGTCCATTGTTTCTTCTTCGTTAGGGAATAATTTCACAATACTCCCCTCCCATACGCTCCACGCTTTTGCTGCATCCATGCGAGTTTTTTCATCATCACTGGTTAATCTTTCATAATATGCTTTAATCATATTATTACGTTCATTTTCAGGTATTAAATCACGATAAATCTCCCATTTTTCGGGGAAAACCATGCTTGCACCTTCTTGAAAAATCCAATCAATCTCTGATTTTCTACCAAGAAAGATTCCTCTTAAAACAAGAGCCAATGTATTTTCCGGATGGTTAATTGCATATAGTAATGCTAAAGTAGACCCCCAACTACCACCAAAAACAATCCATTTATCAATATTAAAATGCTTTCTTAATTTTTCTATATCTTCAACCAATTCCCAACTTGTGTTATCTTGCAACTCTGCATGTGGTGTACTTTTACCTGCTCCTCTTTGGTCGAACAATATTACTCTGTAAAACTCAGGATCAAAATATCTTCTATAATCAGTGCATAAACCGGCTCCGGGTCCGCCATGTAAAAAAACAATTGGTTTTCCTTTTGGATTTCCAACCTCTTCGTAATATAAGGTGTGAATATCAGAAACTTTTAACATTCCTGTATTATAAGGTTCAATTTCTGGATAAAACTCATTTAATTTCATATCTATTTTTATTTAATTAATCTTAAAATAGTGTTATAACTTTTAACTTTCAACTAAATTACACATTGTAAAATTAAAAATATTTTATTTAAAAGTTCATTACAATTGAAATAAAAAAAAATAATCTTAAATTTGGGTAAATATAAAATTTATCACTACTGTCCGACTAAAAAATGTTGAATCTGTTGAACCCTCTGCTATTATTACGTCCCGATGGGACTTAAAATAAATGGGGGTTACTTTCAGTTCTACCAATATTAAGTCCCTAACGGGACTGTCCCGTAGTGACCAATATGTTGGTAGAAAACAAGTTGCAATTCAAACATAAGTCCCGTTAGGGACGATATAGTATTATCTCGGACAATAGTGAAAATTTATAAGTAAACAAT
>QMPG01000596.1 GCA_003648455.1 Bacteroidota bacterium | reverse complement strand
CGCAAAGACGCTAAGTCGCAAAGTTTTTAAAAATCAGATACAATATTGTATTTGTAACTTATTAATTTGAGATAAGTTACAGAGACAATTAAAAAATATTTTGCCAAAAAATACAAGAATATTAAAAATAAGATACTAATAAATTATTTGATTTGCTCTATTATTCATTGGGAAACCATGTAAATTCTTTCATTTGTTTTATTAGGATCATTATTATTTTGATTTATGCTTCGATATCTTTTGTGCTCAAATTCAAACACTTGAACATTACCTTTTTTATTCAGAACATTTAAAATCTCTTTTTCTGAAATAATCCCTTCATTATTATAACTCAATAATATACATTTAGAATTTGCTTTGTCAATTAAATCGTACAATTCTGATAAAGCAAAATTTTTAGAACAATATTTTGATTTTTGATTTGTATATTCTCGCATTCCTGTTTGTCCATAAATCACAGGTTCTTTCTCAAACCAACCTTCAGCAATAAGTTCTAATAAAAAATAATTAGACGCATATTGTCGACAATTATATGGTGGATCAAGATATAAAATATCCGGTTCGATTTCATTGATTAATTCATTTGCATCTTTCTTAAAAACTTTATTTTTCTGTTTACTTTCAATAATTTCTATTTCTTTAAGAACAATTTTTTTTAATGCTCTTTTATCCCATTTTTTTAAAAAAGCTGCATAAGTTCCGGATACATTACTGACAAGATTTATAGCATTCAATAATGATGTTATTAAATAATAGTATTCAAGTTCATTTATTAATGTATCTTTTTTCCATTGATATATTTTTTTTCTTATAGCATCAATAATTAAAGCATTTTCTTCTGTAAAATATTTTCTACCACCATTTGGTGAATAGTTTTTAAAAATAAAACCTTCATTTTTATTCCGTAGATTGTTCAAATAATCTAAAATATCATTTATTGACTTAAATTTATACATACTCTTTAAATAAACAAATGTAGGTTTTTTATTAAGTTCAATATATGTTTTTGCAAGCGAAAATGCAAACTCCAAAATATCATTAGAGCATACTCTAAATCCCATCCTTTTGAAATGTTTTCCAACCACTGATGTACCACTGAATAAATCAAAAAAAGTTGAAGATCCATTTATTTTAGTTTGCTCAACAACTTCTTCAATAAATGGGAGTAGCTTTGTCTTATTGCCGTAATATCTCATTTTTTAACAAACAAAAAATAAATGGATATGTTTCCACATCCTATTAGATCATTCATCCTTATTTGCTTCTGCAATAATTTTTGTAGCAATATCATTCGGAACTTTTTCGAAATGCGAGAATTTTTGAGTAAACCTTCCTCTTCCTTGTGTATGAGATTTAAGAGCAGGGTAATAATTGAATAATTCCGCCAATGGCATCAGAGCATTTAAAATTTGTTTTTTACCTTTTTGTTCCATACCGGATATTTTTCCTCTTCTCGTGGAAATATCTCCCATAACATCACCCATATATTCATTTGGAATAATAATTTGAACAGCATGAATGGGTTCCAACAGAATTGGATTAGCGATTTTAAAAGCCTTCTTTAATGCTTGCCAGCTTGCAATTTTAAAAGCCATCTCTGATGAATCTACATCATGATAACTTCCGTAATAACAATCTACACTAATATCTACAATTGGGTTATTTGAAATAATTCCTTTTTTAATAATTTCATTAAGACCTTTTTCTATGGCAGGAATATATTTACTTGGAATAGTACCGCCAACAATTGAATTTATGAATTCAAATCCTTCTCCTCGCGGTTTGGGGGCAACTCGGAAATAAACTTCACCATATTGTCCCTTTCCACCGGATTGTTTTTTATGCTTATAACTAACATCTGCCTTTCCTCTAATCGTTTCTTTATATGGAACTGATGGGATATTTAGTTCAGCTTCAATTTTGTAACGAGATTTTAATCTATTTTTTAACAATCCTATCTGTTGTTCACCAATTCCAGCAAGAATATTTTCTCCGGTTTCATCATTCATTTCCAATTTTATAGTAGCATCTTCTTCTAATAATTTTGCCAAAGCTGATCCAATCTTATCCTCGTCACTTTGATTTACTGCTTTAATTGTTTGCCAATAAACAGGACTCATTAAATCAGGCATGGGTATTCTTAATTTTGAATTCAAATTCACGATTGAATTATAGCTTCGTGCTACTTTTGTTTTTACCAAACCACCAATATCACCGGCATGTAATTCTTCTGCTTCAGATCTATTTTTACCTTTTATATAATACATCGAACTAATTCTATCTTTCCTCTCTTTTTCAGGAACATAGACTTCCATTCCACTTTTTAATTTTCCAGAAAAAACTCTGACATAAGCGATATCACCAATATTGGGATCTGAAGAAGACTTAAAAACATAAGCTACTAATTTCCCATCAACAGAAGATTCGATTATTTTTTTCTCATCTTTTTCAATTACTTCAATTTCGTTTTTATCTGCGGGAGATGGTAAATATTCGATAATTGCATCCATTAAATCAATAACACCGATATTATTTGTCGTAGAGCAAGCAAATGCAGGAATAATAATTCCATTTTTAATTGCTTTTTTAGCTCCATCTAATAATTCTTCATTAGAAAGTTCACCCGCTTCAAAATATTTTTCAAGAAGATCATCATCAGTTTCAGCTACAGTTTCCATCAGATTCATTTTGTATTTTTCAACAATATCAGTCATATTAATTGGAATTTCATTAGTTTTCCCGTTTTTTAAGGCAACTCCTTTAATAATATCTATGACACCTTCAAATCTATTTTCACTACCAATTGGAAGTAAAAAGGGAATTGGAACTAAATCTGAATTTTCTTTAATCAGTTCAATAATTTTAAAGAAATCAGCTCCCTCATTATCCATTCTATTAAT
>QMPG01000595.1 GCA_003648455.1 Bacteroidota bacterium | reverse complement strand
TTTTATCCTGCAGATCTTATTAATGCAAAAACACTATCTTCTGTTATTAATTCGTTCTTTGGAACAAATCCTTTATCTCAGTTTATGGATCAAACAAATCCATTATCTGAGCTAACACATAAAAGAAGAATTTCAGCATTAGGTCCAGGCGGACTTTCCCGTGAAAGAGCTGGCTTTGAGGTTCGTGATGTTCACTATACCCATTACGGTAGGTTATGTACTATTGAAACTCCTGAAGGCCCAAATATTGGACTTATTTCGTCTTTAAGTGTATATGCCAGAGTTAATAATTTGGGATTTTTAGAAACTCCTTATAAAAAAGTTGTTGATGGTAAAGTACTCCTTGACGAACCTCCTGTTTATCTCAGTGCTGAGGAAGAAGAAGAAAAAAATATTGCTCACGCTAAAATTTCATTAGAGGATAACGGTTCTATAGTTGATGATAAAATTAAAGCACGTTTTCTTGCAGATTATCCTATTATCCCTAAAGAAAAAATTGATTTAATAGATATTGCACCTAATCAGATTGCATCAATAGCTGCTTCATTAATACCATTTTTGGAACATGATGATGCTAACCGTGCTTTGATGGGATCTAATATGATGCGTCAGGCTGTTCCTCTTTTGAACCCCGAAGCTCCTATTGTTGGTACAGGAATCGAAAAAGATGTTGCTAACGATTCAAGAGCATTAATAAAAGCTCAAGCTGACGGTATTGTTGAATATGTTGATTCTCAACAAATTGTTGTTCGTTATTCTCGTCTTGAAACTGAAAGATTAATTAGTTTTGATGATGATGTAATAACATATAATTTAACTAAATTTACCAGAACAAATCAAAATACTATTATTAACCTTCGCCCTATTGTTTCAAAAGGTGATAAGGTTTTTAAAGGACAACCATTATGCGAAGGTTATGCTACTCAAAATGGTGAATTAGCTTTAGGAAGAAATCTTATGGTTGCATTTATGCCCTGGCAGGGTTATAATTTTGAGGATGCTATTGTTATTTCCGAAAAGGTTGTTAAGGAAGATATTTTTACTTCTCTTCATATCGAGGAATTTTCTCTTGATGTTAGAGATACTAAAAGAGGTCCTGAAGAATTAACTAATGATATCCCAAATGTTAGTCTCGAAGCAACTAAAAATCTTGATGAAAACGGATTAATAAGAATTGGCGCTGAAGTTAATGAAGGTGATATTTTAATAGGTAAAATTACACCTAAAGGCGAAAGTGACCCAACACCAGAAGAAAAACTTCTTAGAGCTATTTTTGGAGATAAAGCAGGTGATGTTAAAGACGCTTCTCTTAAGGCACCTCCTTCTATGCATGGAATTGTTATCGACAAAAGACTTTTTTCAAGAGCTATTAAAGATAGAAAATCTAAAAATAAAGATAATGAAATTATCGAACAATTAGATAAGGAATTCCAAAAAGAAGCTAGTGAATTAAAATCTAAACTTATTGATAAATTATCAGTTTTAGTTTTAGGTAAAATTTCTCAAGGTGTATATAATAATTATAAAGAAGTTTTAATACCTAAAAAAGTTAAGTTTAATGCTAAACTTTTAATGAGTATTGATTATAATACTGTTAATACAAGCAGATGGACTTCAGATAAGGGGAAAAATAAACTTATCGGAACACTTATCAATAATTATATAATAAAATATAAAGAGAAGCTGGGATATTATTCACGTAAAAAGTTTATTGCTAAAATTGGTGATGAGCTTCCAAGTGGAGTAATACAAATGGCTAAAGTTTATGTTGCTAAAAAACGTAAACTTAAAGTTGGGGATAAAATGTCAGGACGACATGGTAATAAAGGTATTGTAGCTAAAATTGTAAGAGAAGAAGATATGCCATTCCTCGAAGATGGAAGACCTGTTGATATAGTATTAAATCCTTTGGGTGTACCTTCACGTATGAACCTTGGACAAATTTATGAAACTATCTTAGGCTGGGCTGGAAAGGTGTTAGGATGCAATTATGCTACTCCTATTTTTGATGGTGCTACTGATAAGCAGATTAATGATTTGATTAAAGCTGCTGGATTACCTGAAAATGGAAGAGTAAAACTATACGACGGGCAAACTGGTAAAGCTTTTGATCAAAAAATTACTGTTGGATATATCTATATGCTTAAACTTCATCATCTTATTGATGATAAAATGCATGCTCGTTCAATTGGTCCTTATTCGTTAATTACTCAACAGCCACTTGGAGGTAAAGCTCAGTTTGGTGGACAGAGATTTGGTGAAATGGAAGTATGGGCTCTCGAAGCATTTGGTGCTGCTAATATTTTGCAAGAAGTACTTACTGTTAAATCAGATGATGTTCAGGGTAGAGCCAAAACTTATGAAGCTATTGTTAAAGGCGATAATATGCCTACTCCGGGAATACCAGAGTCTTTTAATGTTTTAGTTCATGAGTTAAATGGTCTGGGACTTAACATTTCTTTTGACTAATTTAAAATATTAAGTTCTGCTCTTTTTTAAGCAGAACTCTATAATTATAATAATTATTAAATCAGCAATATTCCATGGCTTTTAGAAAAGAATATAAAATTACTTCTAATTTTTCAAACATTACTATAAGTCTTTCATCACCTGAGGTGATATTAGAACGTTCTCATGGTGAAGTTTTAAAACCTGAAACTATTAATTACAGGACTTATAAACCCGAACGAGATGGCTTATTCTGTGAAAGAATATTTGGGCCAATAAAAGATTGGGAATGTCATTGTGGAAAATACAAAAGAATAAGATATAAAGGTATTGTATGTGATAGATGTGGAGTTGAGGTTACAGAAAAAAAAGTTAGAAGAGAAAGAATGGGACACATACATTTAGTTGTTCCTGTTGCTCATATCTGGTTCTTTAAATCATTACCTAACAAAATTG
>QMPG01000594.1 GCA_003648455.1 Bacteroidota bacterium | reverse complement strand
TTGACCAAACACGAAGAGGCGATTTTAAATATTTCAAAGACAAAATGACGGTTGTAAAACACCGAATGATTGATAAAAGTTATGAGATTTATTTGGCATTGTATCAGGGATTGACCGGTTCAGACGAACAAGCCAATGCTTACAAACAATTTTCACCTGAATTTTTTGATTTAATCGTAATCGACGAGTGCCATAGAGGAAGTGCAAAAGAAGATAGTGCTTGGCACGAAATTTTAACTTATTTCAAAAAAGCTACTCACATTGGTTTAACAGCAACCCCAAAAGAAACTAATGAAGTTTCAAATATTGAATACTTTGGCGAGCCTGTTTATACATACTCACTGAAACAAGGAATTGATGATGGATTTTTAGCTCCTTACCGTGTTATTCGTGTAAATTTAAATGTTGATGCAGAAGGTTGGCGACCGGAACAAGGGAAAAAAGATAAAGACGGTAACGAAGTTGAAGACCGTGTTTACAACAGAAAAGATTTTGACAAAATATTGGTTATTGAAGAAAGAACAGAAGCGGTTGCAAGAAAATTAACTGAATTTATGAAAGGTTACGACCGTTTTGCAAAAACTATTGTGTTTTGTACGGACATTGACCACGCAGAAAGAATGCGTTCTGCATTAGCCAATCTAAACAGCGATTTGGTGGCTAAAAATCACAAATACATTATGCAAATTACAGGCGATAATGACGAGGGAAAACGGGAGTTAGACAATTTTATAAATCCCGAAGAACGCTATCCTGTAATTACAACTACTTCTGAACTTATGACTACCGGTGTTGATGCTCAGACTTGTAAAATAATTGTTTTGGATAGTGAGATTAAATCAATGACAAAATTTAAACAGGTTGTTGGTAGAGGAACACGGATAAATGAAGAGTTTGGGAAAATGTATTTTACCATTCTTGATTTTAGAAATGTAACAGACCTGTTTGCCGACCCGGAATTTGATGGCGACCCAATCATAGTAAAACCGGTTTCGGAAGATACCGATTTAAGCACAATTGTTGACGAAGAAGAAAACGACACTTCACCAATTATTGATGATATTTCGGGAGAAGAAATTGAAATTAAACCGGAAATTCGTTCTCCGGAACCACAAACCACAACAGACAAAGTAAAAAAACCGCGACAAAAGGTTTATGTAAACGGTGTTGATGTTTCTATTTTGATAAGTCGTGAAATGTATTTTGATAATGACGGGAAACCAATTACCACAAGTTTAAAAGACCATACCAAAGAGTTGATAAAAGGGCAATATGCTTCTTTGGATGATTTTTTAAATAAATGGAACAGCACCGAAAAAAAAGAGGCAATCATAAAAGAGTTAGAAGAACAGGGCGTTATGGTTGAAGCCTTGCGTGATGCAGTAAATCGTGAAGTAGATTTATTCGATTTAATTTGCCACGTTGCTTTTGACCAGCCTCCTCTTACAAGAAAAGAGCGGGCAAACAATGTAAAAAAACGGAACTATTTTACAAAATACGGTGAACAAGCAAGAAAGGTATTAGAAACATTACTGGACAAATATGCTGATGAAGGTGTTACTAATATTGAAAGTATGGATGTTTTAAAAGTAAAACCGCTAACTGATTTTGGTTCTCCAATCGAGATTATCAAACAATTTGGAAGCAAGGCAAAATATTTAGAAGCAATAAAAGAGTTAGAACAAGAATTATACAAGGTAGGATAAATGGCAAATAAAAAAATAGAAAAATCATTCTCGGATAGTTTTATACAGCAAGTAAAAGAGATAATCACAAATGCTCAAAACAAGGCTGTTAGAGCCATAAATACCGAGAGGGTTTTAATGTATTGGGAAATTGGAAAGAAAATTTTTCTTGAAGAACAAAACGGAAAAAACAGGGCAGATTATGGTTCTTTTTTAATTGAAAATTTATCGAAAGAATTGACCGCTACTTTTGGCTCCGGCTTTTCTCAAAGACAACTCGAAACTTGTCGCCAATTTTATAAAGTATTTCAAATTCCGCACACACTGCGTGCGGAATTGAATTGGTCGCAATACAAGCTGCTTATCCGTATTAATGATGAAGATAAACGCACTTACTATATTGAAGAAGCGTGTAAAAATAATTGGTCTTCCCGTCAACTGGAAAGACAAATCAACAGCCAGCTGTACGAACGACTTTTACTGAGTTCAAACAAAGAAAAAGTGCTTGCCGTTGCCAAAGGCGAAGCAAAACCGGAACATCCCAAAGAGATAATAAAAGACCCTATGGTTTTAGAATTTTTAGGGCTAAAACCACGAGCAGAGTATTATGAAAAAGATTTGGAGCAAGCTATAATTACAAATATTCAACAATTTTTGCTTGAATTGGGAAATGGTTTTTCATTTGTCGCTCGTCAAAAAAGACTTCAACTTGAAGATGATGAGTTTTTTGCGGATTTAGTGTTTTACAATCGCTTATTGAGATGTTTTGTTGTGATTGAAATTAAAACTCAAAAATTAACACATCAAGATATTGGACAATTGCAGATGTATGTAAATTATTATGATAGATACGAAAAACAAGATGATGAAAATTCTACTATTGGAATATTGCTATGTGCCGACAAAAATAATGCAGTAGTTGAATTGGTTTTACCCGAAAACAACAATACTATTTTAGCAAGTAAATATCAACTGTACCTACCTACAAAAGAAGAAATATTAAAACAACTTAAAGGGATAAGTGAATAATGGCAAACTTAAAAGGAATATTAGACAGTATCCGCAAAATAATGTGGACAGATACAGGGCTGAACGGAGATGCTCAAAGAATTGAACAGTTGGGTTGGATGCTTTTCTTCAAAATATTTTCAGACAAAGACAAAGAACTGGAAATATTAAACGATGATTATGTTAGCCCCATACCCGAAGAGTTGCATTGGGA
>QMPG01000593.1 GCA_003648455.1 Bacteroidota bacterium | reverse complement strand
ATGGTTTGAACAGCTTTTTGTACAATGGTCGGTTCATTTCGTTTCATAATACTGAATATTAAATTAATAATTGATTTTTGAGAACATTTTGTCCTCTTTCAGTATTATACGTATATTTGTAGGGAAAAACTATCCGCCGGCGGCGGATTTAGTTCAACAATAAATATAGGTCATTTGGCGGATAGTGTTAAATTTAAAATGAGTACAATTATTAAAATATATAGCGATTTGATATTGTGGAGCTTTAATATGCCAAACGCCCCATATTCAAACCGTTCTCGGCAATATAGGAAAAAGAGCGAAAAAACTTCAAGCTTTGAAAAAATAAAGGTAATTTTGCAATATGAATACAAAACATAAAGTGATATTTGGAAATTGTATGAGTATGGCAGAACTGTCAGACCAAAGTATTCATTTTATAGTTACTTCACCACCTTATTTTAACGCTCCATTTGACTATAAAGGACTTTTTGAAAATTACGACCAATATCTTGGTGTAATTAGGAGAATGGCAAAAGAAGCATATAGAGTTTTACAAGAAGGAAGAATTTTTGCATTAAATATTGACGATATGCTTGTAAACGGAGAAAAATACCCAATAACAGCAGATGCAATTAAAATATTTCAGAATGTAGGTTTTAGGTATAGAGATAAAATTGTTTGGAAAAAACCTGATGGTTATTTGAGAATAAGCAAAAGAAGTGGAGTTTTATTAAAAAATCCATATCCAATGTATTTTTATCCGGATAATCTATTAGAAAGTATTATCATATTTCAAAAAGGAAAATTTGATTATCAATCAATTTCCAAAGAAATTAGACAAAAATCTAAGATTGACACCAAAGAATTTCAAATTAATGGGTGGTATAAAACGATTTGGGAAATTACAAATGTTTTGCCTGGTTCAAAACTTGAAAAAGGAGTTGCTGCCTTTCCTGATGAACTTGTTTATAGGCTTATAAAACTGTTTTCGTATTATGGTGAAACTGTGCTTGACCCATTTCTTGGCAGTGGCACAACTATGAAAGTTGCAAAAAAATTAGATAGAAACTCTGTTGGTTTTGAAATTATTAAGGATTTAGAAAGTGTGATACGAATAAAAACTGATTTTGAAAATGAAGTTGATAATAACTATTTTGAAATCATTGAACGGGATAAAGGTAGATACAGATTTGTAACGTTAGATTATATTGAGAGAAAAAAAAATGGAAATAAAAGCTAAAATAACTGGTATTGAATACCAAAGTAAATTGACAAATGAATTAAAAGAATTTGACATAAAGGATTTTAATATTAATAATCTGCCTGCAAGTTCTATTGTAAAAGACGGCAATTTTTCTTTTGGGATATCTAAATGGGTGTCCCCTAAAAGAACACGTTCTTATCCATACGAAAGGATTTATAACACGCTTGGAAATTCAAAAAAAATAACTGTAATTCCTATTATAAAAGATGAAGGCAAACGTGGCGATAGAGATTTTATTCAATGGGATACTGTATCATTAATGAGCCTACTTGATGTGTTTGTTGTTTTTGCATACTACGAAAACGCTGAAAAACACTCAACAAGAGAAAATAAGATTACAAATCAACAGTTTGATAATAATCTAGTTAAAACAAAAATTACAGAAATAAAAAGTTATCACAGTTCAGCTTTACATTGGAATTTAAAAGAAATAGAAAAATCTTTTCCTGAATTAATTCAAAAAACAAAATTTTCATATATTCAAATAGGTAAACGATTAGGAGTTGAATTTCATAATGGACAAGGTATTGATAAATTTGCCAATCAATTCATTAATGGAGTTAAAGACTTTATGAATACTTCGCGACAAAAAGCACAAGATGCCCAAAATCGAGAAATGCAAACTATTCAACCAAAAGAAGCCCTGTCAACTTTGACAAAAGCAACAATTACAATAGAAAATTATCTTGGTGGAAAATACTATTTTACAACTGACGAAATAAAAATTGAAGGTAAAAACATTTATCTTATAGAAGGCAAACATTCAAAAAATGCACTATTGCCAAGTAATGGTGATATTAAAGATGGATTGCTTAAAATGATATTATACACAAATTTGAAAGAAGTAAAAATTGATGGTGTTGAGTATAAACCTATCCCCGTTATTAAATTGACTTCAAGCAAATTGGATGGAAGCATTTTATCGTCTGACAATGCTGATAAGATTAATAAATTCATTTCAAATCAAAAGTTTTCAAAAAAACAAAAATCGGTAATTGAAAATCTATTTATTGAAGCAAAAGAAAATGATTTGCTTATTAATATTGAAAAAGCTGAATAAATGATAAAAAGTCCTTTAAGATACCCTGGTGGAAAAAGCAGAGCTGTGAAAATTATTTCGCCTATTATTCCTGAATTTGATGAATTCAGAGAGCCTTTTGTTGGTGGTGGGTCTGTATTTGTTTATCTAAAACAAAAATACCCAAACAAAACATACTGGGTTAATGATTTATACCCTAATCTGTTCCATTTTTGGAAACAAACACAGCAAAATCTGGGTAAATTAATAGAACAAGTTTATAATTGGAGAAATGAATTTGAAAACGGAAAAGAATTACATAGGTATTTATTAGATAATATTGAAACATTTGATGATTTGAAAAAAGCATCTGCATTTTTTGTATTTAACAGAATTACTTTTTCAGGGACAAGTGAAAGTGGTGGTTTTTCCAAAGCAGCATATGAAAAGCGATTTACAATTTCAAGTATCGACAGAGTAAAACTTCTTTCATCTATTTTAAATAATACAAATATTACCAACTATGATTACCAAGATGTAATTGAAAAAGAAGGAAAGAATGTTTTTATTTTTCTTGACCCACCATATTTTTCTGCCACAAAATCAGCATTATATGGTAAAAATGGAAATATGCACAAAACATT
>QMPG01000592.1 GCA_003648455.1 Bacteroidota bacterium | reverse complement strand
TTTGTATGTTTAGAATCTGGTAAAGTATATATGATTTGATACATATTATGTGTTAGTTCAGATGCCTTTTTTAATGACAGTTCAGATTTTTCTTTGTATAATACTCTCTCTAACTCTTTATAATGTTACCAGAAACTAAATATGCACAGTTTTCGGCAAATAAGAGTGCACAGAAAAAGGCAAATAAGATTGCATAATTTTAGTCAAAGTTAATTTTATTTTTTCTTGTTTTCAAAAATAGTTTTTCTGTTTTTCATTCTGTAACTACTACCTGTTAATTTAATTACCTCACAACGATGCAATATTCTATCTAACAAGGCCGTAGTTAACACCTTATCATTAAGCATATCCGCCCATTCTTTAGGAGATTTATTGGTTGTAATAATCATAGAAGTTTTATCATACAATTCATTAATGAGATTAAAGAAAGCAATAGCATCTTGCCGTGTTACAGGAAACATCATTATATCATCAATAACAAGTAAATGCGATCTCATAATACGCTTATATTCAGCTGCAGCAGTACGAGTTATATCTTTCATTTTAAGTACATTGATAAGTTCTTCCATGCTTTTAAAATATGCTCTGTATCCTTGATTAACAGCATCAAAACAAAGTCCGGCAGCAATATATGTTTTGCCAGTACCTGATGGCCCCATTAAAATAATATTAAAATTTTGCTCCAACCATTTAAGTTCTCTAAGTTGGTTTAATTGCTGTTTTTCTAAACCATTTTGGAAGCTGAAATCGTACAGGCTAAGATTGTAACTTAGTGGCAATCGTGCTTGTTTGGTTCTTCTTTCTTTGTCTTTTTTCATTCTATGGTTAACTTCTATTTCAAAGAGTTTTTTAACGAGTTCTAAATAACTGATTTTGTTATTTTCTGCATCTATCATCACGTCATCAAGTTCACTTGATAGAGCTGATAAATTTAACTGTTTACAATGATTTTTTATTATTTCTGTTTTTGTCATGTTTAAATATTTATTGGTTTATAATATTCATATAGTCATTAATATTACTGGTTTGTGGTGTTTGACCGGCTTTTTCCAGATTGTGTTTATCTAAAAGTTTTACTTCATTTACAACAGATTTATTGATAGTGGTTTCATCCATATAAACCTGCAATACCTGCTCCCAATCATAAGCATTTAGCACATTGTTTTTCAAACAGAATGCTAATGTTCTATCGGCAGTTTTTTTATTAACATCTGTCAATGATTTTAATATAACCTGCAAATGGTCACGAGTATATCTCGGTAGTTTTTTCTTGATTTGATTGAAATACCTCATTGCCAGATCTTGGTTAGTAAAACAATTTGCAGCTTGTTGCATCATCTCATTTAAACTTTTAGATTTATCTCTTTTATGATTTGTGTTTGAAATAGTTTGTCCTTTTAAACATGAAATAATGTGTGAGCAAATAAATTCATCATCTTGTGAATATATCTCAATAATATCTTCTTTTTTCTTAACAATAATCCATGTTTCCGACCCCTGATATGTTCCCATAGGAACAGTATAGAAATTGCTTTTATAGTTAATTGTGTTATCTTTTCTAACAAGATACATTTTGTTTTCTTTGTTTTCTACAGTCATTGGAGTGTATGGTTTTAAATGATTTTTTTCAATAATAAATTCGTTAGCAGGACTTTTTTTAGTATAATTATGCGGAAGGTAATTTGCTGTCCTTCCAAGCCATGCAAGAGCCTCTGTGTTAAGTGTTTCTATGTCGGTATAAAGCCTGTTGTATAAAAAGTTTTTCTTTACATATTGCACTAGGTTTTCAACTTTGCCTTTACTCTCAGGATCTGCTTTTCTGCAAAAATGCAATTTAAAATTTCTTGATTTTGTGTATTGTTTAAATGTAGATGTAAGAATAACATCTCCGAGGTTTTCGTCAACTACCATTGTTCTATCTTGATCATATACAATAGTTTCAGGGATGCCTCCAAAGAAGTTAAAGGCGTTTTCATGAGCTTGTGCAACGGTTTCTGCAGTAAAGGGTTTGTCTAAAAACCAAATGTATTTCATTCTGCTTCGAGATAATACCATAGCAAAAAACTTTACTTTTTTTCTTTTCCCATTTGATGTTCGCATGTTGTACTCTCCAAAATCAACCTGAGCTTGCTCTCCGTAAGGCAATTCTTCTATGGGGAAATATTCCCTGCTAATACGTATAAACGGAATGTTATACTTCTGACGTATAAACATCACAAAGTTGTATACAGTCCTGGTACTAACTTGTGGTAAGTCAGTATAGTGTTCTTTTAACCAATCGTGTATTTGTGCAGAGGAGGTGTCGGGAAACGATGTTAATTTTTCTACAACAAACGATTCATATGGTGTTAGAATTTTATTTCTAAACTGTAACTGAAGAAGATTTTGCTCATAACTTTCTTCAGTCATTTGCAAATAATTCTTTACTGTTCGTCTGTTCAGCACTAAATACCGGGCAATTTTAGAAATACTAAAACCAAGTCGTGATAGTCGATGAATTTCATAATACATAATCCAATTGTTTAAGTCTTTTTTAGTCATATTAATTAGTTTTAAATTCTAATCAATACAACGATAATTTTTGACTTTTGAGATTGGAATTTGCCACATGTGGCAAATTCCAATCTCAAAGATTATGCATCGTTATTTTCCGAAAACTGTGCATTTCTGTTTTCCGAAAACTGTGTAGTTATACTTTCCGATTTTTGTGCATTGTTATTTTCCGGTTACAAGTAATTAAAACTCCACTAACGCTTGATTTTAGCACATATGAAATCCTTGTCTGAATAAATGATCTAAAGAAAAATTCTTCGGAAAAACCTGCCATTAGAAAATAATAAATAAACGATGAAAATAGTCCGATTCCAACCTGCGGAGCACTATATTTTCCACTAAGAATTTCACTACC
>QMPG01000591.1 GCA_003648455.1 Bacteroidota bacterium | reverse complement strand
CATTAACTCTAATAAGATGTTTAGATTGTTCTCTGTTTATATTCACCGAAATCCAATTGCGAGCTTCCCAAGGAAAAAGTACTTCTATTTGCGAGAAAAATTCACCAATATGCGAGTTCTGAAAAAAGAAATCGCGAGGGCCATTTTGCAGTTTTTTTGTTTTTTTGTTTATTTCGCTATTGCCACCTTCCCAGTAAAAATCGTGGTTATTATTTATCACAGGTATTCCCATAAATTCTGATATCAACACAGTTGATAAACTCAAAGCCACATTGCCAGGATTAGAGTTTGTGTTTAGCAGATATAAGATTTTGATATTGTTTTGTTCTATATAATTACCAAGCTTTTCGGTAATAGTTTTTGTTTGCTCCCAAAAATCAATAATTAATTTATTATACTCCTTGCTGCCACGTTGCAACTTGGTGAAAAAGAAATCTTTATACAAATCCCATTTGTCGAAACTTTTCATTTCGGGGATTTCGTGAATATTTGCATCTTGTGGTAAAACTTCTCTTGCTTCGGGAAAAAACTCGCCAGAAATATAATGTAATTTAGTATCTGGCAAAAAGCGTTTTATTACTGTAGAATATTTGTCAATTTCAATAGTAACACCATCAATAGAATAATAGAAAGTTAAAAATCCAAAAGCATTTTTGTTTATTTCATCAAAAAAAGAATCTATATTGCCATTAAAACTTGCTGATGGAACAGAGTTTTTTTCTTTAAAAGCATCAATAAACAAACCTAAATCGAACCAAGTATTAATTTTTGCTTCGTTTAATTTTTGCATCATTTTTTTTGATGATAGACTTTGTTTTAGCATACTGTCGTTTTTATTTGGTGAGCTTGCAAGATACAAATTTTTAATATTCATTTTATAAAAATGACGCTAATTATACCTATTTTTGTAGAAAATAAAAATCTTTGATTGATAAGCCAACCATAGCACGAATAATTGATACCGCTGATATAGTGGAAGTTGTATCCGATTTTGTTAGCCTGCAAAAAAAAGGTAAGGATTACAAAGGTTTGTGCCCTTTTCACGATGACAAAAATCCATCAATGTCTGTTTCTCCATCGCGTGGGATATTTAAATGTTTTAGCTGTGGTGCAGGTGGTAATTCTGTTCATTTTGTGATGGAACACGAACGCCTAACTTATCCTGAAGCTCTAAAATATTTAGCAAGAAAATACAATATAGAAATAATTGAAAAAGAAGAAACCGAAGAAGAGCGTCTTGCTAAAACATCGCGCGAAAGTTTACAGGCAGTTTCTACTTATGCACAAAGCTATTTTCACGATATACTTTTAAATCATAAAGATGGAAAAGCAATTGGTTTAAATTATTTTACATCGCGTGGATACAACGAAGATACTATTAAAAAATTCGGGTTAGGATATTCGCTAGAAGCTCGCGATGCCTTTTCTGGCACAGCAATTAGCAAAGGATATAAAACAGAGTTT
This sequence comes from Bacteroidota bacterium, assembly GCA_003648455.1. The sequence goes on along the minus strand of QMPG01000591.1, from coordinate 1,445 downwards.
CTGGTAAAAACGGGCTTATCGATAGAAAATAACAATAAGCTTTTCGATAGATTTGCTGGGCGAGTAATGTTCCCTATACATAGCATTAGCGGCAATGTTATAGGTTTTGGCGGTAGAACTTTGCGAACAGATAAAAAAACTGCAAAATATTTTAATTCGCCAGAGTCGGAATTATATCACAAATCTGATGTGCTCTACGGATTGTATTTTGCAAAAAATGCAATATCTAAAAACGAGAAATGCTTTTTAGTTGAGGGCTATACTGATGTAATATCATTTCATTTAGCTGGCATAGAGAATGTTGTGGCATCATCTGGAACAGCATTAACCGATGGACAAATTCGCCAAATAAAAAGATTTACGCAGAACATAACAGTTGTTTACGATGGCGATGAGGCAGGAATAAAAGCTTCGTTGCGTGGCATAGACTTGCTTTTGGCACAGGGAATGAATATAAAAGTTTTGCCTTTGCCCAATGGCGAAGACCCTGACACTTTTTCTAAAAGTAAATCGGCAACCGAGTTGCAAGAATATATTGAGGAAAGCGAGCAAGATTTTATAAAATTTAAGATTTCGCTTCTGCTTGCAGATACAAAAGACGACCCTATAAAAAAAGCAGGAGTAATAAATAATATTGCAGTATCAATATCTAAAATTCCTAACAGAATTACACGTTCGGTTTATGCAAAAGAATGCTCGCGGTTACTTGGCATTAGCGAAGAAATTATTCTGCAAGATGTTAAAAATAAGATTTATGCACATAATAAAATTTCTAATACTGGAATAGAAAAACCTAAGGAAATTCGCCCAAAACAAACATCAAATAATAATATAGATTTAAATAAGCTAAGTTTTTTAGTTCTTGAAAAAGAGATTTTAGCTTTTATGTTGAAATATGGCACTGAAGAAATTAGAGTTGCCGAAGATAATGCTGTAAACGAACTTAAGATAATAGAATTTATTAATAACGAGTTTGTGAAAGACGAGATTAGTTTAAAAATTGAAGATAATCGTTTGTTGTTCGATGAGATTGTTAAGCTTTATAAAGAAAATGGCGATATAAAAGAAGCAGATTTAATAAATCATCAAGATAATAAAATTGCAAAATTGGCTATTGAAATACTTTCTTCGCCATATCAGTTAAGCAAAATACATAATATAAAAGATATTGATGAGTACGATAAACACGATTTGCGCGAAACTGTGCCAAATACTATTAATGTGTTTAAAATGAAGATTGTAATTGAAGCACTAGAAGACGCAGAAAAAAACCTTATTATTGCTTACGACCAAAAAGATAACGCTAAAGTAGATGATATTTTGAAAAAAATGGGCATCTTAAGTAATATAAAAATCAAGCTTGCTGAGTTTCTTGGTAGAGTTATTTTATAGATAGAAACCCACAGCCCTGAGTTATTAATTGTTTTGAGCTAAAAAGAGTATCT
>QMPG01000590.1 GCA_003648455.1 Bacteroidota bacterium | reverse complement strand
TTAGGGTCTGCTGAGAAAGCAGTTAAATAGTTAATAACCAATCATGTATGTTGATAAGTATAGGGCGTTTTTATTGCTTAAATGCAAGCTTTGTTGTATCTTTTAGTAATAAAGTTTGCACTTATGATTGATTACACCTCTTCTGCACAGTTAACAATAATGGAATTTGAAACGCCATTCCGATCATCGTTAGACCCTGAAAATAAGTGGGTTAAGCTAAGCGAGTCAGTCCCTTGGGATAAGTTTGCTAGTATCTACATGAAAGCTATGGACTTAGGGTTTGGTCGTCCAGGCGTATCACCAAGAACAGTACTCGGTGCATTAATAATAAAGCATTTGATGAATTTAGATGATAGAGGCACTATTGAAGCAATTCAAGAAAATCCTTACATGCAATTTTTTGTTGGACTTAGTGATTTTACAACAAAACCAATTTTTGATGCTTCTTTATTTGTTGATATTCGTAAAAGAGTTGGAAATGAAACTTTTGATAAACTGAACACTCAACTAATTGAGATGGCAGCTGGGAAGTCAGATGCAAAGCATAATTCAAGTCCTAAAAAGAAAAATGAAGACGGCTTACCTAAAAATAAGGGCAAGCTTCAGATGGATGCAACAGTTGCTGATCAGTATATTAAATACCCAACTGATACAGACTTGATGAATAGTGGAAGAAAAATTCTAGAAAAGATAATTGACACTCTCTATGAGCTCAATGATAAACAAGGTGTTAAGCCAAGAACATATCGTCGAATTATGGATAAACATTCCTTGGTTTTCTCAAAAAAGAGGAAAAAGAAAAAGAATGAAATTCGTAAAATGAAACATAAACTTTTGGAGCATTTAAAGCGAGATATTAGCCATATTAATAAGATGCTTGATGCATATGAGAAAAAAGGAAAGGCATTTCCATTAAAGAAACAACAACACCGACAATTATGGATTATTACTACACTTTATGAGCAACAACGAGAAATGTATAACAATCTAACTAATACTGCCAAGAATAGAATTGTTAGCATACACCAACCACACGTACGACCTATAAAAAGAGGAAAGCAGAATTCGGAGACGGAATTTGGTTCCAAGTTAGGAGTTAGTCTTGATAATGGGTTTGCTAGAATTGACACATTAAGTTGGGATGCCTATAATGAAAGTGATGACTTAATAAATAGTGTAAAGTCATATTTTCAACTACACGGACACTATCCGGAATTGGTGCAAGTAGATAAGATATACCACACTAAAAAGAATCGCAAATGGTTAATGGATAGGAATATACGTATAACAGCAACGCCGCTTGGAAGAAAACCTAAAAAGGAGTTAACTAGTTATCAAAAGAGGAAAAAGAAACAAGAAGCGACAGAACGAAACCATATAGAAGGTAAATTTGGACAAGGTAAAAACGGTTATAATTTAAATAAAATAAGAGCTAGATTAAGCGATACATCCGAAAGTTGGGTGAGCTGTATATTCTTTATAATGAATCTATTGAACTATGATAAAGGATATTTTCGGGCTGTTTTTAAACGACTATTATCCCTCTATTTTTACGATGGTTTAATATTATTATGCAAATATCATGTTAAAACACATTTCATTATTAACAATAACAATAAAGTTGGAGCGTTTTCATGTTGACTTTCTCAGCAAACCCTAATTACTGAAAAGTAAACAGATGGACAAAATAATAAAAGTAATACTTGTAGATGACCATAAAATGTTCCGTGAGGGATTAAGTTTTCTTCTATCGAAATCAAAAAACATTGAAGTAATTGCCGAAGCCGAAAATGGTAAACAGTTTGTACAGTTACTTGAAAGCCACAATCCTGATGTGGTGCTTATGGATATTAACATGCCTAAAATGAATGGTATAGAGGCAACCCAAATAGCTCTTTCAAAATATCCGGGGATTAAAGTAATTGCTTTATCGATGAACGGCGACGAGGCTTATTATTCTAAAATGATTCATGCCGGGGCAAAAGGTTTTGTTTTAAAACAAGCAGGTAGTGATGAGTTGGAAGAAGCTATTGAAAATGTAATGGACGGAAGCGATTTCTTTTCGCCGGAATTGATGAAAAATATCATTTTGAATATGGGGAAGGCTAAAAAGGTAGAAAGTGAAAACGATACCCGTTATATAAAGCTAACCGACCGAGAAAAAGAAATACTTCAATTAATTTGTACCGGTATGTCGATAAAAGAAATTGCCACAAAACTTTTTATTTCGCCACGTACCGTAGAAGGGCACAAAGCACGGATTATGGAAAAACTAGGTGCCAAAAATACAAGCAAGCTTATTATTTTAGCAATAAAGAACAAGCTTATTGAAATATAGTTACTATAGTTAGATACTGTCTATAAAGTCGGAATTTTTGTAATAATTTATTTCTTGCGTTTTATTAAAAGTTGGCAGTTCACAGTATGCAGTCAGACAACTCACTGCAATTCAGTTTCTTTACTGCCTACTGAAGACTGCGTACTACTTGATGAATTTTAAAAGAACTTATTATAAACAAATAGTTGCATTTGTGACTTGAATTCAGCAAGAATATTAATTCCGTATATGGCTGCAAACTTGGTGAAGCCTTGATTTCATGGTCAAATTCTAATTATTCCCACACCTATCTTACCCACAAAAAACGAATACACGTAAATTTACGCAGGTAAAAAAAAACTCATTTGGGGTAGTTATGCGCTTATATTCCTAAGTTGTAATTCATACTTTTGCATCTTAATATAAATTTATCTACTTATGCGTATAATGATTGTTGACGACAGTGCTGCGTTTAGGGAAGCAACCCGGCATTTGCTAAGTAAAAACCCAATTTACGAGGTAGTTGCCGAAGCAGAGAACGGAATAGAAGCTATTGAAAAATATGAAACTACTAAACCGGACATTATTCTTAT
>QMPG01000589.1 GCA_003648455.1 Bacteroidota bacterium | reverse complement strand
GAAAAGCTATCCAGCACTTCTTCTCGGTATGTGCGGTTAAACCTTTCAATAAAACCGTTCTGAGAAGGCTTGCCTTTTTGGATAAACTTTAGATCAATATCGTTATCATCACACCAGTTCTTTGTTAGCCAAAGTTTTTTTCTGTTTTTCTTGCATCAGATATTATTTCTTTCGGATACCCATATAGTTCTAAAATTTTAATCGCATTTCTAGTTTTTAATTTTCCCTTTTTCAATTTATGGTCAAACAGCAATTTATCTTTCTCTATTTTTTCTGAAAAATGATATAGTTCATATCCGTTGTTAACAAGCAATTCCGTTAATTCAATATCGTGAGTTGATACAAGAACAAAATTATTTTCTTTGTTTAAAAATGAAAGTATTGCTTTTCCTCCTGATATTCTTTCTATGGTATTTGTTCCTTTAAAAATTTCATCTAAAATAAACAGAGACGGATGTTTTGCTTTTGAAATCTCTATAAAATCTCTAATCGTCAAAACTTCTTTTAAATAATAACTTGTATCTTCTAATAAATCATCTTCTATCCTTATTGATGAATACACTTTATAATATGGTATTGAAAATTCAGAAGCAAACGCTATATTTAATGTTTGACTTAAAATACTATTTATTGCAACCATTCTTATAAATGTTGTTTTTCCTGACATATTTGAACCTGTAAGCAGCAAACTTTTATTTTGCAATTTTATATCATTAGGAACACAATCATTAATTAAAGGGTGTATCATATCTTTAATAATAATTTCTTTTGTGTCGACAAATTTAGGCTTGCATATTTTATTATTTTCAAATGATACAGATGCTACTGATATTGCACTATCAATCTCGCCAATAAAGCTATACATTTTATCAATACTTTCATTCTTTTTAATTATGTCATCAATAAAATTATAAAAAATTATACCTTCTATATTAAATTGTATTTTAATTAATTCTATAATTAACCAAAAAAGTGCTGCAAATTCATTATCCAATTGCTTTTCAAAAGAAATAAATGAAGTTTTAAAGCTAATTTCACTTATTTTTCTTATAAAAGTTAAGTCGGTAAAATATTCTTTTATTTTATTATTTGAGATTATCTTTTTGCTTACTTTTAATGTTCGATTTAATTGTGAAACAGCACTCAAATAATACTTTATATAACTTTTTGTTTTATAGTGCAATATAGCGTTTGTTATAAAAAGTGGTATTAAAAGCAAAAAAACAATAGGATAAAAAAATCCAACAATTATAGATATTATAGAAAATAGAGAAAGTGGTAGTAATAATTTGTAAAAATTTGGTTTTGTAATTGCAACTGCATTTATTAGTTTTTCCAAATCGTAAGACGAATCTGTATTTAATTTCAATAATTCAACTTGACAGTTAATCCTGAGTTTGTCATTGTTTTTAAATAAATTAACAAGTTTGTCAAATAGATACAATTCTTTTTGGTTATTAATTGTTCTAATTTTGTAATAAAGATATTGTTGTCCTATTTTTGATGTGGTTCTATCAATAAACTTAAATATTTCATTTAAATCTAAGTCATTATTAGTTTGGTCTGAAATTATATGATATGCTTGTTCTTTCTTAATAGTATTTACAAAATATTGCTCAATTGTTTCAAAGTTAAAATATTCATTTTCTTTTTGAATACCCCATTTTTTAGTTAATAATTCAATTTTTTTTGATTTTCTTTTATTTAAATGATGATTAATCAAGTAAATTAAGATGACTAAAATTAATATGATAAATATCCAATTCATTCTATTTTATGCTCGTTTGTTTAATTTTGGCTAACGGCATTTTTGGGGAAGGCTACATTTTTTGGGAAGGCTACACACCCACCATTAACTATATACATTATTACCCAACGTAATTTTATATTCATTCCAATTGAGAATTTATTCTATATATTTATTTCGGCCAACGATTATCAATATATTTAGTAGCTTCTTCAATATTCATTTCACGAGTGCTAACACCTGCACGAATATAAAATTTTGTGCTGCCTTCTTGTTTTACAAAAACAGGTCTTGGTGCAGGCATAATAATTAATCGACAGATATCTTTATTGTCTTTTGAATGAAAAATAACATGGACATAATTAGACAAATCAGTACCCAGATTAGTTGATATTGCTGTAAATATTGATTGCTCGAAACCATCCCTGTCTTTCTTTTTGAGATTTTTGTAGTCCTGTTCCAGACCAATAATTTTACCGTCATCATCAACTCCAATAAGAAGGGTTCCCCCATTATTATTCATAAAACCCGCAATTGTCTTTAAAATAACAAATACGAGTTTTTTGTTAACTTTTGATTGTTTAATATCCCAATGAAATGTGGATTTAAACTCTAAGGCAGAACTTTCTACATGAGAAATAAGGGTTCCAATATCTTTTGTTAATTCCCCACTTAACTGCTCAAATATACCGGAACCTGCTGTTTAATGATATATGAATCCTTGCGGTTAATAAACCAAGCATAGCACCTACGATGGAATAAAACATAAGTTTACCTGAATTTTCACCGGAAAATAACATATTAAACTGGCTTTGGACAAATTGAATAACGGTTGGACCATCAAGTTCATTTTGTACATATTCATAGAAAAGAATACTTTGATTTAATGGAAAAAGAATAAACAACCCAACTATTGCCCCAACAATTGTAGTTATAAAATAAATCTTAATTTCCCTGTCTATCCTTAGTTGTATTCCTGGCAATAAAAACTTTTTAATAGGTATTCTCATTTTTCCAGGATCAATAATTTAGTTATCATAAAAGGGCAAAAAAACATTTCACATTTTTCCATGACGAAAAATAGAAATAAGAAGCCAAAATCCCAGAAAGGTTGCAGCAAGGAATCCAATAAGACCAATAACAGGAATATCATGCCACAATGG
>QMPG01000588.1 GCA_003648455.1 Bacteroidota bacterium | reverse complement strand
TAAACAATACTAAGGAAAAAGTAAAAAAGAAAGGTTATTTCAGGACTACGCCAAAAACAAAAAATATAATTTCTGTAAGAAGAAAATTAATCTGTCCAAAACATAAATGTGTCTTACTAAGGACTAATAAAGAATCAAAACAGACGATAACAGATATGGTCTTTACAAAAAACACTATTAGAAAACGAGTGGTTTGTTTTAAAGGCGTAAAAAGTTATTGTCAAGAGTGTTCAAGATACTACCTTCCACCTAAAATTGAACAGATAAAAAGAAAACATCTTGGACACAATTTTCAGTCTTGGATTGTATACCAAAGGCTATATTTGAGACTTCCTTATGGTATAATAAAAACTAATTTGGAAGAATTATTCAATGAGAAGATTAGTCCTGCGAGTATTTCTAATTCAATAAAATACATCTCAAAATATTACAGATATACTGATAGGCATAATCTTGCAGAAATTTTAAAAAGTCCATTTATTCATGCTGATGAAACAATAGTTAATGTTTTAGGAAAAGAGCATTATGTGTGGGTTTTTTCAAATGGTTCTCAAATATATTTCAGGATAACTAAAACAAGAGAAAATAAAATAGTTAAGGATACTTTAAAGAATTATGATGGTGTGTTAATTTCAGATTTCTATCCTGGATATGATGCTTTAAAATGCAAACAACAAAAATGTTGGGTGCATTTAATAAGGGATATTAATGATGATTTGTGGAAGTACCCTTTTGATAATGAATTTGAAAGTTTCGTTAATGAATTGAAAAAAATAATGATACCAATTTTCATGACAATAGAAAGATTTGGTTCAAAAAAAAGATACTTAAAAAAGCATATTAAACAGGTCGGAAATTTTTATAAATGTCATATTGAAAATGTTTATTATAATTCGGAAATTGCATTACATTATCAAAAACGTTTTATCAAAAACCGAAAAAAATTATTTGTTTTTTTAGAGCTTGATAATATCCCATGGAATAATAATATGGCAGAACGTGCTTTAAGGCATATTGCAGTACAAAGAAAAATATCTACATTTTTTGCCGAAGGAGTAAATGATTATTTACTTTTGCTTGGCATAATGCAAACATGTAGATTTAAAAAACAATCATTTTTACAGTTCTTAATATCAGGAAAAAAAACATTTGATTGATAAAGTCCTCATCAATATTGAAACTGATAAAAAAAAGAATTGCATTGTCCCAAATTTTGTGTATTTTTGGGACAAATCAATAAGTAATGACAGTATCAAATAAAATAGAAAATATTATTACTAAATCGGAAAAAGGAAATCTCTTATTTGTATCGGATTTCACTCAATATGGCAATTACGATACTGTTAGGAAATCACTTCAACGATTAGCGAACAAAGGAATAATTATCAGAATTTCAAAAGGAATTTATTATTATCCAAAAACAGATGAACTTTTTGGTGTTTTGTATCCAACAGCAGAAGAAATAGGAAAAGCAATTGCACAACGGGATAGGGCAAGAATAATCCCAACAGGAGCATATGCTCAACACTTACTTGGACTATCCACTCAAATCCCAATGAATATTGTTTACTTAACAGACGGTTCAACACGGAAAGTTAAAATTGGTAACCAAACAATTATCTTTAAAAAAACAAGTCCGAGAAATTTAAGTTTTGAAAGTAAATTAAGCAATTTGATAATTCAAGCCTTAAAATCTAAAAAAGAAAACCATATTACACAAAGTGAAAAACAAAAATTAGCAGAGATTATTAAACAATCAAAAGAAGAGGTATTAATTAAAAATGATATTCAAAATGCACCTGTTTGGATACAGAAAATAGTTTTAGAAATTTTATCAAACATTAGAAATGAATTGGCTTAATTTATCGAAATATAAACAACAAGAATTGTTTAAGCAATTAAGTGTTAAAACAGGAATTCAACCACAAGCGATTGAAAAAGATGCTTGGGTAACACTTGTGTTGAGAATTATATTCAGTTCTCAAATTTCTGAATATTTGGTATTTAAAGGTGGAACTTCATTAAGTAAAGCGTATAAATTAATTCAAAGATTTTCGGAAGATATTGACCTTGCCATAAATAGAGAATATCTTGGATTTCAAGGAGAATTAACAAAAGGGCAAATCCGTAAACTTCGTAGAAAATCTCACGATTTTGTATCAAATGAAATGCTCAATACCTTAATTAAGGAATTTGAAAAGCAAAATATTGACAAACAATTATTTAAGATTGAAGTTAAGAATACGAAAATTTCAGACCAAGACCCTGAAATCGTTGAAATAATTTATCAATCCGTTTTTGAAGAATTACCGTATATAGAACAAAAAGTATTAGTTGAAATTGGAGCACGTTCATTATTAGAACCATCTGAAAATAAGGAGCTAAAATCAATAATTGATGAGAATTACACCAATTATCAATTTTCAGAATTACCTTTTATAGTAAAGACAATTCGTCCGGAAAAGACTTTTATAGAGAAATTACTCTTATTACACGAAGAATTCTCAAAACCATCTGAAAAGGTTCGTTACCACAGAATGTCAAGACATTTATATGATATTGGGGAAATAATTACCACAGAATTTGGTGTTAGAGCCCTCAATGACAGAAATTTATTCAAGGAAATCATCTTACATAGAAAAGTATTCACACCAATAAAGACTGTTAATTACGAAGAATTAGAAATCAACAATTTGAAGATTATTCCACCGAAAGAATTCTTTAATAAATATGAAAATGACTATATTGAAATGCAAGAAAATATGATTTATGGAGACAGTATGACTTTTAAATCTATGATAAACAGGATAATAACAAAAAAGCCCAGCAGGTAACAAAGGCTATACGTAATTTGGGTAACGTGCTAATATTAAAGTTTTTAGCATTAAATAAAATTAGTAGTAAATTGATAATTAATTGTT
>QMPG01000587.1 GCA_003648455.1 Bacteroidota bacterium | reverse complement strand
TTTGGGTATTTCATTAACCCCAAATTTGGGTATTACTAAATCGGGGTTTCCCGCTTTGCACCCCACTATCTATCACACATTCATACAATTCACTTCGTTTTTGTATGAATAAAGCGGGTTAATATAAAATTTACAAAAGGATTTAACCCGAAAGATGAATGTGTTTTTCGGGTTAATTGTTTATATGTTTATAAATTAATTTCAGTTCTGATTTTCTTTAAAATCTTTGGGATTGCTTCAGATAATTCGTCTAACAATTCGCTGATTTTAATTGATTTATACTTATTTTTCACCAGAGCTTTACCAGATTTGATAATTATTTCTTCTAATTTTTTTTCTGAAATACCACCATCAATATAATTTGCCACAGTGCTATACCAGAATATTATTGGGAGATACCTTGCACGACCGATAAATTGTTTTTCCTTATTTACCAAATTATATCTTTTTGTTATAGATAATATTTTTGCAAATTTTTCTGCTTGAAATAAAGCTCTAATATACGAGCAGAAAAACAAGTGCCATCTATATTTTAATATTTCTTTTTTATACCCGTCAAAAAATATTTCTGCATAATTTACAGCTTTATCAATACAATTATTAGCTAAAAGAGTTTTAATATAAAAAGCAGAAAAACCAATTTTATAATAGAAACTGTTTGTTTTTTTAAGTTCGGGAATTGATTCTGACATTAACTTGTATGCTTGCTTATTTTTCCCTCTTTTTAAAAGAACGCCGCATAAATTTACTAAATAAAATAAATAATCACTGTTGCGTTGTCTTATCGATAAATATCCATACTTTTCAGCCTGATCTAACTCATTTAACTTTGAGTGCATCATAGCCCTGTTAGAATAATAATTAGCTAAAATTCGTTTTGAGTAAAACACATCTGTTCTAAACATCTTATCTAATGTATCGTAAATAAATTTTAGTTTTTCAAATTCACGATAGTTATAATACAAAAAAGTTAATCGCACAACAGCTCTATATCTTGTATAACCATCTAAATTGTTGTTGAAAAAAGTTTCACGAAGAAACTCTTCCCATTGTTTTGATTCTATATTATTTGTAGAATGTTGTTTAATGATGTCTATTGTTGCATTATTTAGTTTTTTATTTAATTCTGTGGATAAATGATAATTTTTTTCATATCGCTCAAGATATTCTGACACAGGTTTGTAATATTGACTCCTAACCCTAATCAACAGATAATCACGATAATATTGAAGAAGTTCATAAAATCGAATAAAATAGTAATGATTGTTTGATATTATTTTTGTTTTTTCAAGCAAATCTTTTTCTTCATCCGGCATTATAGAATCTTTCATCACTTGTTTTTCAATTCTAATTAACCAATCGTAATAAAAATCAACATCAATAGTATTTAAACTTTTTATTATCCATTTTTTAATATATGAATATTTTCGTTTGTCTAAACTGTTATCGTATGGGATTGTATTTAACGGATTCTTACTATTATAATTTATTAAGTTAATAATTTTAAGATTTTCATCTGTGTTAAAATGCTGTATTGATAACAAAAATATAATCTCGTGAGGATATAAAGAGTTTGCAAATTCGCTGAATTTTTTTAATTTCTGTTTCATCTTAATATGATAAATTTTTGAAGAAAAGGTAATTTTTTTTTTGGAGTAATAAAAACAGAAAGATAAATAAAAATTAAATTTGCTTTAACCAACTTATTGCTTCGTCTTCTTTTGTAAACAATTTTGTTTTAATTATCTTTTGGTCTCTATGATTTGTGATGTTTTTTACAGCAGCTTTTATAAAAACATCGTCATTAATTAATGTTGCCGAGCAACTATAACCGGACTTTATTGCAATTGGCAACCACTCAGAATTTAACCACTTCTGATCGTCAACAGAAAAAATTTTTGCATTTCTGTTGTCAGTAAGCAACTTTCCTGTTTTATATTGTTTCATATATTCGATAACAGCATTGCATGCATCACGAAAATCATTGCTTCTTGGAAATCCAAACCATTTAATAGTGATGTAATTATCTTCTTTAGAATTATAGATTTTACAAAAATTTTTATCGTATAGAATTTCTTTATTCATAATATTTCTTAATGTCTATTAAAAAAAAATTCAGCCACAAAATTATATTTGTGACTGAATTAACTATTTATTTAACAAAATTTAGAACTTCGGTATTAAAAGTCTTTGGTTTTTCAAACATCATAAAATGCCCACATTTTGGTACCATAACCAGTTTGCTGTTTTTAATGAGGCTTGCACCTTTTTTTGCAATTGGTTCAGTTTTTCCAGGGTTCAAATAAGAATTAGGAATAAGGTTATCATTCTCACCAAAAAAAATAAGTGTCGGTTGAGTAATATACTTTAATTTATTGAGTACCGGCTCTGCAACCATTCCTGCAACCGATTTGCTTACAGTGTAACAATAATTTGGAAAATCGTCAGCGGTTCGCATTGCAATTCGGTCTTTTATCATAAATAAAGCATCCTTTGGCATGTTATAAAAATTTGTTGCCAGGTTTGTTTCTATGCCTTCAACACTTGTTGTTCTAGTAAGGTTAGGTGTCATTACTTCTTTAAACCATAATTTTTGTCCGGGGTTAAAAAATTCAAATCCGGCAGGATCAACAAGAATTAGTTTTTCAACTTTATCGGGATAATTTAATGCTGAAACAATAGCAATTTGTCCTCCCATAGAATGTCCTGCTAAAATTATGTTCCCTAATTTTAATTTATTTATAAATTCATCAACAACTTGAGCATAATAAGTCATTAATCCACTATGAGGATTTTTTGATGATTTTCCATATCCCGGAAGATCAATTGCAATGCATCTGTACTTTTTACTTAATTCATCAATATTTTTTTTCCATGCAGGAATATAGCTTCCCAAACCATGTATAAAAAGAATCGTTTCTTT
>QMPG01000586.1 GCA_003648455.1 Bacteroidota bacterium | reverse complement strand
TTTTTTTATTTTTCAAAATTATAAATATTATCAATAATTAAATGATATTCATAACCTTTTGTTCGTAAATAATTTATTGTTTTATTTAAAAATATTTTGTCGTGTAAGTCTTTTTTATCTTTTATTCTATTGTTTATCAATTGTTTTAAAGTCTTGATATATTTATCGTTATCAATATTTTTTATGACATTTTGAATGATAGTATCAGAAATTTTTTTTTGTTTAAGACCTGCAATAATTTTGTTCTTACCCCATTTTTTTATTCTGAACTTGCCTTGTACATAAGCCAAAGCAAAACGCTCCTCATTAATAAAATTATCATTTTTTAATAGTTTAATAATATCATTAATTTTATTTTGAGTTAAATTATATTCTAAAAGTTTTAATTTAACCTCGTAAACACATCTTTCCTGATAAGCACAATAATGTTGTATTTTGTTTAAAATTTTATTGTCTTCATTGATTTCCGATATGTTTTTTTTTGTCATTATATTTTAAAAATCAATAAGATGAATGTCGAAAATAAGCACTGAATTAGCAGGAATACCTGTTCGTGAGGTAGGACCATAACCTAATTTTGAGGGTATAAATAATTTACCTACGCTGCCTCTTTTAAAATAACGAAGACCTTCTTTCCAGCCTTGTATCACATTATACAGTGGAAGAGTAGCAGTACGTTTATCAAAAACACTTCCATCAGTAAGATAACCTTTATAATAAATTTCAACTGTTGAATTTACATTAGGGTGGTCATCGCCTTCTCCCTCCACTTGAATGAGATAATATAATCCTGTTCCTGTTGCAATTGCATCAATATTATGTTCTGCAAGATAATCCAGTATTATTTGTTCATCAATTTTTGCTTGTTCATCAACGTCTTTTTTGCATCCGAATATTGATAAACTTATTATTAAAAGAAGTATTAGCTTTATTTTCATCATTAATATTTTTCAACAAAATTAAAAAATCATTTATTAAAATAATTTTATTTAAGATAAATTTGAAATTAATCTTTTATTTTGCAGATATATTTAAAATATTATGATCATAAAACATTTTACAATACCGGTATTTATTCCCGGGGTGGCTTGTCCACATCAATGTATATTTTGCGACCAGAAAAAAATTTCAGGAAGGCAAAAATTGCCTTCAGCAGAAAAGATTAAAAATATTATTGAGGAACATCTTAAAACTATTTCTAAGGAAAACACTTTAGTTGAAGTTGGTTTTTTTGGTGGCACTTTTACAGGATTAAGTTTAAAAAAACAAGAAGAATTTCTAAAAGCTGTTGCTCCATTTATTGACAAAGGTTTTGTGAAAAGTATAAGACTTTCTACTCGTCCTGATTTTATTAATGATGAAATTTTAGAGCTTTTAAAAAATAATCATGTTGAAACAATTGAGCTTGGAGCTCAGTCGTTGCACGATGATATTTTATTAGCCTGCGAAAGAGGTCATACATTGGATGATGTTGTTAAGGCTTCTAAAATGGTTTTGGATTATGGATTTCATCTTGGATTGCAAATGATGATAGGATTACCCGGTGACACATTGGAGAAGACTAAACAAACTGCAGAAAAAATTGTAGAGCTCGGAGCCGACAATACACGAATTTATCCAACATTAGTTGTAAAAGGAACTAAGCTGGAAGAATTATTTAATAATGGAGATTACACTGCTTTACCTCTTGATAAAGCTGTAAAATGGACAAAAGAGCTTTTTAATGTTTTTGAAAAAAATAATGTAAATATTATTCGAGTAGGACTTCATCCTTCGGAAGGATTGCTTAACGGCGATGATTTAATAGCAGGTCCTTTTCATCAATCGTTCCGTGAACTTGTGCTTACTGAAATTTGGAACGATTTGCTTTTGCCTTTGATAAAGAAATATAAAGATTGCGAAAAAATAATTATTAATGTGCCTGAAAAAGAATATAATTATGCAATAGGTTATAATGCAAAAAATAAAAAAATGTTTGAAAAGTATTTTAAAAAAGTTAGCTTTAAACGCGATAAATCTTTGAAAAACAGAACCTATTATGCTGATTGTTGTTGATAAAAAAACCCCTGAAAAGGCTAAAATTAAATTATCTGACTTTGGTGAAATTATTCAGCTTGAAACTGAAAATATCACTTATAAAAGTATTTCAGGTCATCCTGATATATTTTTTTGTAAAACAGATAATGATTTAATTCTTGCCCCGAATCTGCCTGATAAATATTTAAACATCTTATTTGAAAACAAAATATATTTTATTAAAGGCGAAAAATTTTTAAAAAATAAATATCCTGAAACTGCTTACTACAATGCTGTTGTAAACAATGATTTTTTAATACATAATTTAAAAATTACTGATAAAGCTATTTTAGACAGATGCAGAGATAAAAATTTAATTTCAGTAAAACAAGGCTATTGCCGATGTAGTTTGCTGCCTTTGAAAAATAATAATTTTATTACATCAGACAAAGGCATATTTAAAAAATTAAAATCTCAAGGAATAAATGTTTTATTTGTTTCTTCCGATGAAGTTATTTTACCCGGATTCTCGCATGGTTTTTTTGAGGGAGGATGTGGAGTTTTCGAAGATAAAATTTTTATTCTTGGCAGTTTGAAATACCATAAAGACGGTGAAATTATTAAATCTTTCGTTGAAAATTTAGGCTATGAAATTATTGAATTATACGATGGGCAGATTTTCGATGGAGGGAGTATATTGTTTTTGAAGTAAATATTCAAATTTAATACAGCCCTTTAACTTTAGGTTTGCCTGCAATAAAATCTTTTAAATAAAAAGGCTCGAAAAGGGCTACATCTTCAAAATCTTTATTAAGAAATTTTTGTTCGGAGATTTCGCCCATATTTTTAGCAGAAGCATTTACACCTGCTAAATATTTTATATTCTCTTTATGTAAAAACAAATCTTT
>QMPG01000585.1 GCA_003648455.1 Bacteroidota bacterium | reverse complement strand
TGTTTTCACAATAGTTATAACTTAGGTGATGAGCACGATTATATTCAATCTAATTATTCTTCGTGGGAAGAATTAAAAAAAGGAATTGAGAGTAAAGAAGAAGTATTAGCGATTAAACCATTATACTTATACGACCATAGTGGTATTACAATTTCGACTAGTCCGTTTCAATGTAGGTGGGATAGTGGGCAAGTTGGTTGGATTTATATTACCAAAGGAACTGTTAAAATTACAGGTATGCCAATTGATAAAGATTTAGATAAGTCAATTGACTTAGAATTATCTACTTATGACCAAGAAATTCAAGGCGAAGTATTTGGTTTTAGTTGTTATAAAGATGGAGAATGTATTGATAGTTGCGGTGGTTTTTATGGTAGAGATATTAGAAAAAATGGTATGTTTGACCATATACCCGAAGAATTTGAAATATTATTAAAAGAGGTTGTTGAATTAGAAATTGGATAAAAATAAAAAAACTTGCATTATATTTGGTAGTGCAAGTTTTTTTTTGTATCTTTGTATTGTAATTATAACGAAGTAATTATTTAAACTTAAAAAGAAGGAACTGACGTAAATTAAATATTATGAGAGAAATGGTAAAATTAGAAGTGCTGAATAAAAAAACAGGTAAATTTAAATTTAAAAGACTTGTTAGTAAAAACTACAATTGCAAAAATAATGAACGGTTAACGTAATTCTTTTATGTTGCCTAATGACAAGTATAAGATTAGTTGTGTATTTGAAACAACTGATTTTGATTAACCACTAAAATTAAATAGAATGAAACAGATATTAAACAAAGTAAATGAAATAGCCGAAGTGCTAAATGATACAAATGGAGTTCCAAATATGGAATGGGTAAAAAACAATGTTAATGAATTGCGGGGTATAGTAAAAGAAATATGCAATTTACCTTTTGTTAGCGGCTGTGCTACGCTTGAAGCTATAGAGCAAGCTGTTGATAAATTAACAGATGACGAAATAATGGATAGAGAAAAAATTATGGATGATGTTAGAGATTTGCAAGAGCAAACTGACAACGCAGGATTTAAAGGACAAAATGAACACGATTTGTTCCTAAGAGAATTAATAGCTGATTATATTGAGCAACAGCTAGTGAACGATGCTAATACGAGTGTTGAGAAATGCACTTTACATAATATTAGTCAACGGTTTTGCGGAACGTGTAAGCACGCTTATACTGATGATGATATTGATTATTGGATATGTAGAAAAGATGATAAACGTAATAAAATTAATAATGTATTAAGAGATAATTGCAGCGATTGGGAAAATCTTTCTTAAACTGTTGCTTAATGAATTAAATAAGGAGAGAAACGATATGAAAACAAAAGCAGAAAAAATAGAACAACAATTAAGAAATAATGAGATAAATGAAAGAGAGGCACGAAAACAGTTTTTCTCTTTATTTGGTGTTAACCATTGTTCTCACTATTATGTATTTAATAATAGAGGCTCAAATAAATTCATTAAACTTTCAATTGGATTTTTGAATGAAGAAGATGCAATAAACCATTTAGAATTCGAGAAGCTTGCCAGGGGTTATTTTGGGTTAATTATAATGAAAGCACCGTATAATGGTTAACGGTTTGTGTAAGAACCGTTTTGAACTGAATTTTGAATTGAAAAAAATAAATTAAATATAAACCAAACAAAGTTGATATTAACCACGAACAAAATGGTTTTTACACTTTGTTATAAATTGATAAATTATGGAACTTGAAATATTAATGGAAGATTATAAAGAAAACAAAGAACAATGCAGAATATGTAATAGTAAACGATTTTTTTCTAAATCCGAAGGGAAAGATACAATAGAATTAATTTGTGCTGAATGTGATAGTAGATATAAACGAGACTTATCAAAAAAAGCGTTTGTTTTAACTAAATAATTTATTTGTTTATAACGGTTTGAATATGGCAAGGTGGGGATAAAGTACTGAACTCCAACTTACCACAAAAAATTAAAAAAAAGGTACAATATATCAATTTGGCACGATGCCCCACTTTGCTATATTTATTGTTAGGCATCTGTAATTTTTGGACTATGAAAATATTTGAAACAACAGCAGGGTTAGGTTATCAACAAAAAGCTTATATAGTGCGATTAAATCAAACAGAAAATGGTTACGACTACCTCTGTATAGGTGGGGATAATTTGCATAGAATAGGCGATTATGAAGTAGGAAAAGTTATAAAGGACTTAGAAGATTTTTATATAGAAGATAGTTTATTTGTAATAACAGAAAGCCCATTACACGGAACTTTTCTGTTTGATTGGTTTGTAGAAAATTATTGTGCCTAACGGCTCGGATAAGATACGTTGCGAATACAAAGAACAGAATTATAAATTTAATAAAAACTTAAATATGAAAAACAAAATATCAAATTTAGCACAATTTAAGCAATGGGTTTTATCTATTGTTAGCAAACGTTCTGAATTATTCTTCAAACATCATTGGGAAAATTTAGGTGTAAATGGTGCAAGAAGTTGGAAAACATTTAGATGGCAGAGATTATACAATATTATAATCGGAATAATAATTATATATCTGTTATATGTTTGCTAACGGTGAGAATATGAGGTCGGTTGAGTAGTGCAACGGAACAACTGCCTTATATTTGTTGTTAGTTTCTCGTAGTGCATAAATAAATCCTAAATGCAAGGTAGAATGTAGTAAAAATATAGGGTGGGAAAAATTTATTTAAAAAAAGTTGCTAATTACAAACTTAAATACTATCTTTGCTACTCAATATTTTATTAATTTAAACAAATTTATTATGGCAAAAACAAAATCATTAATTGGTGGAAAAACATATTATGTTGGTAAACCAAAAAAAAATCCTAAAAATGCAAATTTGTATGAGATGAGAACCGTTACTGTATATAAAAACGGTAAGGTCGATGA
>QMPG01000584.1 GCA_003648455.1 Bacteroidota bacterium | reverse complement strand
GTCATAAATATGCTTTTGCATTTCATAATCATTCTTGTATTCACTAATAGTAAATTCTTTCAGTTCATTATCAGATACAGATTCCATATATAAATATGCATCAACTTGGTTTACATAAACATAATCCCTCATTTCTTTATCTTCGGGATATTCTTTTTTTGCAAATCTTTTAATCTTTGCCTTTATCTTTTTATTAATTAATTCAGCAGGTGTTTTTTGTTTGGCAACAACTTTTTTTGGCGTTTTTTCTTCTTCAATAATCTTTAATTTATTTTCTGTATTTCTTGTTGGTTTTTTATTTAAATTTTCAACTTTATTAATTCCTTTAAACTCAAAATTTATTGGTTTTACTTTCTTTGTTTCAAAAAACTCAATTTGATATACTCCTTTATTTTCATTTACTTCTAAAACTTTTCCTTTATTCCAAATCTTATGATTTACAATATCTCCAACTTCAAATTTCTTTTGAATTACTTGACTATTAGAATCTAATTTCAGTTGTTCCTTTGCTTCATCTATAATTTCTTGACTTAATTCACCTTTTCTCACAAAGTAATTTTCATTAATTTCAAAAAGAAAACGTGAAGGATATTTATTTAAACCTGTATTAAAATTGAAGCCTTCTGATTCTGTCATATAAAATGCTTTTTCTGCTCTTGTAATAGCAACATAAGTCAATCGCCTTTCTTCTTCAATTGCTCTTGCTCTACGCTCTTTTATTGACATTGCATTTGGCAGGACACCTTCTGTAAATCCACAGAGAAAGACATAGGGAAATTCTAACCCTTTTGATGTATGGATAGTCATTAACTTTACTCTCTCATTTCTGCCATCTGCAATATCCATATCTGTGTAAAGAGCAATTTCTTGCAGATACTCGGTCAAGATAATTTTTTCCTCGTCTTGTGTTTCTAATAAAATTATTGAATTTTGAAGTTCTTTTATATTATCTAACCTATCAGAATCCCCATCTGTTCTATAATATGCAGACAAACCGCTTTTATCCAATATTTCTTTTACTAAATCAGAAACAATTAGATTATCTTTTGATTTTTTATACTTTTCTATTAAATTAACAAATTCAATTGCACCTTTGCGGTTAAGTTCTTTTTGAGAAATATTCTTTTCTAATGCAGAATACAGTGATATATTTTCTTTTTCTGCAATCTTTGCAACATTTTCAATGAATTTTTTTCCTAAACCACGGCTCGGTGTATTGATAATTCGCAAAAATGAAAAATCGTCGCCAAATTCAATAAGTCTTAAATATGCAAGTACGTCCTTAACTTCTTTTCTCTCAAAAAATCTGATGCCGCCAAAAACTGAATATGGAATATTTTCTCTAATTAACGATTGCTCTATACTTCTTGAAATATGATGTGCTCTGTATAAAATTGCAAAATCTGAATATTTACAGGTTTTTTCTTCAACAAGTCTTTTAATTTCATTAGCAACCCACAGTCCTTCTTCATAATCGTTTTGTCCGTGAAAATGTACAACGTCAACTCCTTTTTGATTATTGGTAAACATATCTTTATCTACTCTAATCTTATTATTTTTAATTATATGATTACCCAAACTCAATATATTTGGTGTTGACCTGTAATTTTGGTTCATTATTATGGTTCTTGAATCAACAAATTGCTTGTCAAAATCAACCAATATTTCGGGTTTAGCACCACGCCATTCATAAATAGTTTGGTCAGGATCACCAACCACAAAAAGATTCTTATGAAACTGTGAAAGCATTTCAACTAACATAAATTGTTTATGAGAACTATCTTGTGTTTCATCTACTTGGATATAATACAGTCTTTTCTGCCATCTTTCTAATACCTCTGGGAATTTAATATAAATATATAATGTGAAATTTAACAGGTCATTAAAATCTAAGGCAAAATTTCTCTGTTGTTTTTCTAAATATCGAATAAAAACTTTCTCAAATTTATTATCAGTTTCTTTCTTCTTTGATTCTAATATATATTGTAAATATTTTTGTGATGATTTTTGTTTGATGATATATTTCAAAATCTGCTTAAATGTAAAATCTTTCAATGTCAAACCAAGTTCACGATAAACATCACGTAAAATTGTTTTTTGGTCTTCAACATCCATTATTATAAACTTTTTCGGATATTGTAGTTTATTAATATCTTCTCTTAAAACTCTTACGCAAAAGCCGTGATAAGTTGTAATGTAAGATAAGTCAGAGTGGTCGCCAATTAATTGTTTAACTCTCTTCCTCATTTCTTGTGCAGCCTTATTTGTAAAAGTAACACACAAAATATTTGAAGAGTTAATTCCTAATGCTTCAACAATATAGGCGTATCGTGATGTTAATGCTTTTGTCTTACCAGCACCAGCACCAGCAATAACCCGAACATACCCCTCTGTTTGTGTAACGGCCTCTTGTTGTTCGGCATTTAGATTTTCTTGTATTTTATCTATGCTATCCATTTCAGTTCCAAATATCTCATTTATTACGACAAGGGTTACTTGCCTGGCCGCAACGCTTGAATAAAATACGAGCGATTGTTCCCGGTCAAGTGACCCGATGGTTAGCTTTTATAATATTGGATTGGTTCATCTCATGTTTTTTTAATTTTTTCCAATAATTGTTGTAAACCAAGTGCATTCAACTCAAAAGAATTCCGTATGCTTGCTGCTGACCATCCGAGACTCCAAAGAATTTTATCAAGAATTTTATCATTGTTTTCATGGTGTGAAAGTTTCGAAAGAACTCGTTGTTCGCTTCCATTTTCGTAGACTTTTTCCACATGCGACCAATATCGTGTATTGCCAATAAAACTTGGGTGAGCAACATCACATAGATATTCATAGGTAGGCCATAACTCTTTTGCATGTGGATTTGTAATGGTTCACCGTGAATTGGAATTTTTCTCAGTTTGAGTTAACATACTCAAAAGGAGG
>QMPG01000583.1 GCA_003648455.1 Bacteroidota bacterium | reverse complement strand
GCCGTTATAGGAAGAGATATTTCAGAACTTAAAAACACTCAAGAAAAATTATTTAAAGCCAAAGAAAAAGCTGAGGAAAGTAATCAGTTAAAAACTGAGTTTTTTAATAATATGTCTCACGAAGTCAGAACCCCTATGAATGCTATCTTAGGCTTTTCGCAATTTTTGGAAAGTCCTGATTTGAATGATGTAAAGAGGAAACAATATGTTAATATAATAAAACAAAGTGGTAATCAACTATTACGAATTATTGATGATATTTTAGAAATATCCAGTCTCGAAACAAAACAGGTTAAAACAATAGATAAAGAAATTTGTCTAAATGATTTATTATTAGAAAAGTTCTCAATTTTTGAAATAAAGGCAAAAGAGAACAAAATCCCATTGTATTTAAATAAAGGACTAACAGATGCAGAAAGTGCTATAATTACTGATCCTATAAAACTCAATAAAATATTAGATAACTTACTTGAGAATGCCTTGAAATTTACAAATTCTGGGTTTATTGAATTTGGTTACAAAATACAAAACTCAGATATAGAATTGTATGTAAAGGATACGGGAATAGGAATAAAACCTGAAAGCCAAGAAATAATATTTGAACGTTTTTCGCAAGAAGAAAAAAGCCTAAGTCGAAATTTTGGTGGGCTTGGGCTAGGATTGTCAATAGCAAAAGAGAATACAGAATTACTTGGCGGAAAAATAACACTTCAATCAGAAAAAGAGAAAGGCTCAGTGTTTTTTGTTACAATACCTTATAAGCGGGCGAATACAATAATAGAACAGAATATATTAGATAATGAAATAGATAGTAAACAAGAAAAACATACAATTCTTATAGCAGAAGATGAAGAAGTGAACTATTTGTATATTGAGATATTACTTGAAAAATCAAAGCTTAATATAGAAATTTTACATGCAAAAAACGGAGAAGAAGCAGTTGAAGTATGTAAAGAAAATGCCAATATAGAATTAGTATTTATGGATCTGAAAATGCCTATAATGACTGGATTTGAAGCCGCAAAGCAGATAAAAGTATTTAGACCCAATTTGACAATAATTGCTCTAACTGCATATTCAACAAATATTGAAAAAGAACAGGCATTATCAGCAGGTTGTAATGCTTTTATTTCAAAACCTATAGATAAGGAAAGTTTATATGAGATATTGTATGAAAGCCTGGCAATAAAGGAATAGTTGAGAAGGGTGTTTTATCTCCAACGCAGAGGCTCATCTCCGATATGATGTGTTGTCAGAGCAATAGCCAGTAGTAGCATAAAGCAATTTGTGCTAATAATTATATCCATATACTACGACCTCCTATTGTTTATTTTAATGAATAATAAATTATAGATTACAAATTATGAGCTGAAATAATTAGTAAATTAGCAGCTCATAAAAACCAACAAATGGGCTTTTAGAATGTCAATCTTGATTCTTATTGGGGTTAATGCGTGGAGTTACGTTATGCAGAATCCCCCTTCGATGAGAATATCGATGAATATTTTTGATAGCATGAGAGTTAATACAGTGAGTTAAGCATTAAGAAAATTCAGGGAAGTATAAATATTTACTTTGATTATTGACGGAAACAGCTACGATTAAAGAATTGCAAAGGAATAATAACTAAATTTGATGCTCGTTGGAATTAAAAGAAAGAAACGAAATAAAAATACGTATATTTGTAATATGGAAAGGTCAACAATATATTCGATAGGACACGGAAACAAAAGTATTGAAGTTTTAATTGAAGAATTAAAGCATTTTGGTATTGACTATTTGATTGATATTAGGTCTAAACCTTATTCTAAATACAATCCTCATTATAATCAAAATGAATTGAAATTTTCATTACTAAACAAGGGGCTTCATTATACTTTTTTAGGTGATGTTTTAGGTGGTTTGCCAGAAGATCCAACTTGCTATACTAATGGACACGTTGATTACGACAAGGTAAAAGAAAAAGATTTTTTCAAAAATGGCTTACAAAGATTAGTAACTGCAAATAATAAAAAAATTAAAATAGCAATAATGTGTAGTGAAAGCAAACCAGAGGAATGTCATAGGACTAAGCTAATAGGAGAAGAATTAAGAAATATGGGAATTGTTTTAAATCACATTACAAGAACAAAGGATAGAACAAAAAGGTTAATAGTTAAAACCCAAAACGATGTTATGTCTATTGTCGCACCTAATGGTATGATAAATTTGTTTGGAGAAGAGCTTTCTTTTGGGTCAAAAAAACAATATAAACAAGATGCTATATGAAATTTTATACAATAGGAGTTTTTGGTTCTACGGAACAGGAATACTTTAAAAAAATGACAGATAAAAATATTGACACTTTTTGTGATATACGTCAACGACGTGGTGTGCGGGGTTCTAAATATGCTTTTGTAAATAGCAATAGATTGCAACAGAAACTATTTGATTTGGATATTAAATATGCTCATTTCATTGATTTAGCACCAACAACAGAAGTTCGAGAATTACAAAAAGAGGACGATGCACAAGAAGGAATTTTAAAGTGTGATAGAACTAAATTGGGAAAAATATTTACGTTAGCATATAAAGATAGGGTTTTGAGTAATTTTGATTTTGATGCGTTTTTGGTAGAATTAGATGATATTGGAGCAAGTAAAGTTGTTTTGTTTTGTGTAGAAGAACAGCCAGAAGCTTGTCATAGGTCAATTGTGAGTGATAAACTTGAAAAGTTAGGATATGAAATAGAACATTTATAATGGAAGTATTAATCGTAGCAAAAACACATATGAAGAATGCTTTTTGTATAGGCTCATATGATTTAACCAATAAAAGAAATGTAAGGCTTTTAACATCAACAGAAGCTAATCAACCATTAGATACAGAATTTAAGATAGGGCAGATATGGGAAATCGACTATATTGTAAGGTCAAGTATTGTTAATCCTCATATT
>QMPG01000582.1 GCA_003648455.1 Bacteroidota bacterium | reverse complement strand
CAATGGGCATTTGAACAAATGTCATATTTTCTTTTTTGTGCAGAAATGGATAACTATATTGGAGCGTTTCGATATAAAGATCAACCGGGGATAGAAACTGAACCTATTGAAAAGGATAAGAAGTTATTTGCATTCCAAGCAAAATATTATGGAACTAAAATCTCTCTAAAAAAGAGAGATATTATTGATTCTATTGAAAAAGCGGGAAACAAGGATTCGCAACCTAATGTGTTATTATTATATGTAAACCAGGAACTTTCGAAAAACAAAGAGGGCAACAAACCTCAATATCAAATAGACATCGAGCAAGCTGCTCAAAACATAGATGTTAAAATTGAATGGCGTGTACAGAGTCATTTAGAATATCAATTATCACAACCTCAAAACAAGTGGATTTTAGATATATTTTTTGGCAGCAATGGACTTGGTCCTGATTTTTTTAAAAATCAAGTTGAAAAAGAGATTAAAAATCTCGGTCCAAGGTTTAATAAAAAGCTTAATTTTAAATTACCTATAGCACAAGCATTTGATAACCTTTCATATAATGATGTATTCTACAAAAAAATCGTTAAAATAATTGATAACTGGCTAACTGAAAAAAGTTATCGACGTCTAAAAGATAATGAACACCTTTCAGAATTTGAAAAAGATACTGAGGCTTTAAATGCGGAATTGACAAATTGGGTAAACAGTTTTGAATATTCTCTTGGCAACTCAATATTGCTAACTGATTTTTTAGAAAAGCTAAACCTTTTTAACAGAAAGGTTGCTGTCAAAAGAAATCAATTGTATGAACAAAGAGATTGGAAAAAATCACCAAATCAATTTGATAATGAAATAGATCGTTTAAGAGAGATAGAAAATAAAAACAATGACTTTCTAAATAAAATTAAAGATTTAAGAATTAATTTAGCGAATAACCCAATTTTAATCATACA
The DNA here is from genome assembly GCA_003648455.1 of Bacteroidota bacterium. The sequence goes on along the minus strand of QMPG01000582.1, from coordinate 1,999 downwards.
GGGTGAGGCTGGATGTGGGAAATCGCATTTATTAGGAGATATTGCTAGGCAAAGAAAAGAACAATTTTTACCAACAATTTTATTATTAGGAACGACTTTCAATAATACCCATACAATAGAAAAGAATGTACTCAACAGATTGGATTTAACTTGTAGTTTTAATGAGTTTCTAACAAACCTAAATAGCATTGGAAATAATATAAATTCGAGAGTGTTAATTTTAATAGATGCGATTAATGAAGGTGCGGGAGCTGATTTATGGAAAAATCAAATTGCAGGATTTGTTAGTGAAGTAGCCAAATATCCAGCAATCGGTTTAGCTCTTACGATAAGGAGCACTTATTTTAATGATATTATTCCCATTGATTTCAAATCAGACAAAAAAAATACGTTTGTAACACACACAGGATTTAATGGGAATGAATATGAAGCTTTAAAGTTATTCTGTGAATATTATGAATTAGACCTGCCCAATTTCCCCATTCTTAATCCCGAATTTTCAAATCCTTTATTTTTACATCTTGTTTGTGAAGCAACAAAAAATCAACAAGCGAAATGTTTTCCTAAAGGTTTTAACGGTATCAATAGAACATACAGTTTATACAAAGAAAATTTAAACCGCAAATTTGAAGAAAAGAGACACGAATACAAAAATAGAAATATAGTCTCCCTTGCCATTGAGAAGTTTGCAAACGCACTTTTCAACACTAAGTATGGTCAGTTGGAAAGCAATGAGGCATTTTCTTTAATTGATAAAGAATTTCCACAATTCCCTCATTTGCTTTCTGATTTAATTGAAGAAAGTGTCTTTATAAAAATGAGATCTGAACATAGCGAAACGCCCAAAGATCTTATTTCTTTTTCATACCAGAAACTTGGCGAGTTCTTTATGGCAGAAGATTTGTTAAAGCCATATTCTACAAAAGAAGAAATTAAAAATGCCTTTATTAATGATTCAAAGTTTCATAAAATAATTAATGAATATCAGTGGTCATATAGAGGCATTGTTGAAGTGTTCTCAGTTATTTTTCCGGAAAAATATGATTTAGAATTATTTGAATTTATTGATTACTTTTTTGAGAAAAACGCTAAGAATAAAAAAAATAAGCAACGGTTTAGAAAAAATACTTATGAGACATTTACTCGTTTATTATTAGATAGTTTAAAATGGCGAGATATAAGTAATATTAATGAAAAGAAGATTACGAAATGGCTTGAAAAGAATGGTAGAATATCAAACGAAGAATGGTTGTATACAATAACCGAACTTTCGGCATTAGCTAAACATCCCTTTAATGGTGATAGATTGCATAAAATACTAAGTAAGTGTTCGATGTCAGACAGAGATAGTTTCTGGCAAAGATATTTAATGTATTATAGCACTTATAATGATGAAAACATAGCATTTCCATTACGCCGTTTAATTGATTGGGCTTGGATGCCAAATATTTCAGTTTATACAGATACAGAAACAGCAAGATTAGTGGCTCAAACATTAGCTTGGGCACTATCCAGTACTGATATCGCTCTTCGTGACCAAACAACAAAAGCATTGGTTAATTTATTAGAACAGCAGCCAGAAGCCCTAATTGCCATATTGAAGGCATTTGTAAAAATTGATGATTTATATATTCAAGAGAGATTATACGCGGTTACTTATGGTTGCATTTTAAGGACAGAGAAAGAGAATTCAATAAAGGTAATTGGTCAATATGTTTATAATGTGATTTTCAAAGACAAGAATCCTCCTTCCCATATTCTTTTAAGAGATTATGCTCGTAATATAATTGAGTACGCTATATATAAAAATGTAGAATTAGAAGTTGATATAAACAATATTCGTCCCCCATATGATACAATGATGCCTGCTTTGCCACAAAGTGAAGACGATGTAAAAGAATATCACATTGACTATGATAGCCCAAACTACCAGCAAACTTACGGTTCAGGACAAAATGCAATTTATAGTTCAGTAATAGGTGGCATTGCTGATTTTGGT
>QMPG01000581.1 GCA_003648455.1 Bacteroidota bacterium | reverse complement strand
GGAGAATCAGTATGCATATCTGCTGTAAAATATGGGAAAGTAGAGATATTATTGGTTGAAATTCCCATCATAGTATGCATTTCTTCCAGGTTGGAATAAGTTGTTCCGCCCAATTTCATAAGATAAGCACCCTCGTTGTAAATATCATTATAATCAAAAGCAGAAGTAAAACTGTTATTGCCTACATCGAATGATTTTGCAGTACCTTTTACAGCAAAGATGTTATTTTTAAATAAATTGGTTCCGTAATCGTAATATGAATAAACTGCATTTCCATCGCCTTCTACTAAAATACTGTTATAAACCACATCATAATTACTGATGTTGATGTTCATGCCGTTACTGCTGGAGCAGTTTGTCATTTTGATGGTATTATTGGCAATTAGTCCTCTTGATTCAGGAGATTCACCACCGGTGCAGCTTGAGATATAAATTGCATCGCCGTATCCATTCAATTTAAAAATATGATTTCCGATAAAACGTAAATTGCCGTTGCAAGTAGTTGCTTTTAGCGGATAATAATTATCATTAAAAGTATTACCACGGATCTCAGGAGAATTTACATATAATAGGTTAATTCCTATAAAATTGTTATTGAAGGTACAATTCCAAATGTCTAAACCTGAAGAAGTATTATTATCCCCGTACATATAAATAGCAGAGCTACCGTTATTAAAAGTAGTATTAATATCTGCATTTACGATTTTAGCATTTTTTATGTATATCAAATCTTTGCTGCGATTATCAGATGTGGTAAATGGAGCGGTAATACTGCCTCCTAAGATACGGAAATCGTTATAACCATTTATGTCAAATACGCGAGAATAATCTGTCCCTTGTGCTTCTAAGGTGAGATATTCAAAGTCGTAGAAAGTAGTTCCACCCATAAGTCGGAAAATATAATTGTCATCTTCCGATGTAGCTGAATAAACAAGATCAGGATCTCCGGTTCCCAAAGCAATTGTTACAAAATTTGAACCTGAACTTGATGGAACATTATAAAGTTTATAATTTCCGGAATAATCCCCATCGAAAAGATCGAAATGAACAGAGCCATTGGTTCCTTTAATTAAAAGATCTGCAATAGCATCCTGTAAATTATCATAATCGTATCCTGTGCCAATATTGTAAGTTCCACTTAAAGGAGTGGTATTCGCAGGATCTGCAGCAAATTCATAACAGCCAATATCAGGAGTGGAAGAATCACGCGGATTACCGTTAATATCTTCAGTTACTAAAGCAATATGTGTACCTTTCCCATCTATCCAAGGAGAATGACTATGCAAAGGTGGATTATCATAAAATCCGGGATATACAGAAACCGAATGAGCATTTTCTCCAAATCCACTTTGAAATTGGGAAAGAGTGTAATAGATAGTTGGGCTGTAATAACCATTCCTGATTAAAAATCCTCTTCCGACAAAAATATCATTATAATCCATCAACATATCATTAGAATCTACCGAATTGAAATAGATGGAATTTCCTAATCCAAAATTTGAAAAAATATTGTTTTTGACGAAGTGATTAGTTGCACCCAGAAGTGAAAACGCATAAGAATTATTACTGGAAGCTGAATCTTCAATTCTTACGCTGTTGTAATATGCTTCCGAATTTCCTGAATTATCAAAAGTGAGACCTTTAGCTAATCCATAATTTCCTGACCAAGCATTCCCATCTACATTTATAGAATTATTATAAACATCAGCATAAGAAGAATAATAAATATAAATTCCCGAAGCATGAGTATTAATGTCGTTTTTGCTAATATTAGCAGATGATGAATTGTTTATTTTTATTGCGTCATTACAATCGGTAATGCTGTTACCTTGGATAACAACACTTGGTACATAGGTAAGTTCGATAGCTTTCATTTGATTATAGAACAGATTGTTTTTAATCAATACGTCGAAAAAGTTACTTGAGTTATTTCCATATAAATATACTCCGTAATACGAATCTTGAAAATAATTCGCTAAAATTTCGAGATGGAATATTGTTTGTGAACTTGATAATTGGGCGTTGATAATATTGGAATAACTCTGATTGTATCCCAAACTATAAAATTTGTTAAAGCGGATTCTAATATCAGAAGTTCCATCTTTCAAATCAAAAATTGTTCCAAGATTTGTGGTACCTTCTGCTCGGAAAGTCAAATAATGAAAATCAATGTAGTCGGCTCCATCTAAACGAATGATGTAATTATCTGTAGAAGAAGTTGCAGAATGCGATATTATTACATCATCGACATCTCCACTTTCCGAACTAAAGCTAATTATTGAAGTGTCGCTTGTTCCTGTGATTTCAGGAATAATTACCTGTTCATCATAAGTTCCGGTTCTGATATGAAAAGACGTGTTGCCATTTACGCCGTTTGCTATTAAATCGTTAACAGCATCATTAATAGTCGCATAATCAGGCGTAGTACCGCCAATAGTATAAGTTCCACTCAAAGGGACAGCCGAAAGAACACTTATAATTCCTGCGATCAGTAATAAACCGATCAACATTTTTTTGAAACTAAACATAAAAAACTCCTTTAATTTTTTAAGGGTTACACATCTACCGAATACGCAATCCTGTTTTTTTTAATGCAAAAATATAATTTATCGTTAAAATTCATAATGTCAAATAAAATTATTGTTTTATTTGTCAATTCTGCGCATGCAAAAGTCCATAGAGGTGAACGGTTGTTTATTTCTAATTTTTTTTAACTTCTCCGAACTAATCAGAATTCCGGCTCATTCGGAGAACAAAACCTACTTCAGAGATTCCGCAACAAGTGCAGAATGAAATTAGAACTTCTTTTGAGGAATGCTCCGGTAAAATAAAAAAACAAGCAGTGTGAGAAACTGCTCGTTTATGTGATTTTTCTTTGAATCATCAGGCAAATGCCTGACCCGAAATTTAATCAGAGAAGGGTTTAATTTCCCGATG
>QMPG01000580.1 GCA_003648455.1 Bacteroidota bacterium | reverse complement strand
CCAGTTATAATTTGTAGCTGCAAAATTTGCAGAAAGCGTTCCATAAGGAGGACATGAATAACTATGATAGCCTTCACCTGTTAGTGGATGAGCATGATATTTCATGACCTGAGCTGTTGCCACAGCAGTACAGCCGGCATAAACATAACCACCTGGACCACTGGCATCAGCAGGACAATATGTATTCCAACTAAAATTTTGATTCCAGGTAGTAGAAAGAAGCGGTCCAAGACGGCTGAAATCTCTATTTCTTTCGAAATTCTCTGTTCTCACATTTAATCTTTTCCATTCATCTTGTGTTTCTTTGGGAGCTGAAAGGCTATTCTTTTTGATATACACTATCTGTTCCTTAAAACTGGCAAGCATGGCATCGAATTGGGGGGGATGATTTTCCAATGTATAATTATGTTCAAAAACATAACCCAGTATTGGAATTGAAGCATCATCCGCCGAAACCATCACAAACCCTGTTTTGTCAAAATTAAAAATAAAGTAAATATTTTCAGAATTCTCTTTTTCAATAAAGCTTTCAACAATCTTAAAATCATTTGAAGCCTTATCATTCCTCTCTAAATACCAATTTATTGCTACCTGTTTTGCTGTTTTAATTGTAATTGGCATTGTATAAACGAACATTGGGACAACAACAATAAGTAAAAAAATCAAGATATTTCTTTTACTATTTTTCATAACTCCTCCTATTTTTTTATTTATTATTTTTCAAGTTTCACTATAAATATAATCCTTTAATCTTAACTATTTTAATGAATGAATAGTTCTATACTGACTATTCGTTGCATAATGATTAATTATATAAATTTACAGATAAACTCTAATCAATAACATTTTCTATATCATTAAATCTAAATTTTAAAAAGCAATAAAAACGACTCTCTCGTTTTTTGCATTAACATGGTTAATGAACTTCAAAACCAGAATCCTTTTGGAATTTACACTGCAAAAATAAAACATTATCAAGTATCTTATTTTGTTCGGAAACCCCAGTCGAATTTTGAAATTAAGCAAATCCTGTTTGCATAAATGAACAAACAGGATTCGCTTGTGTATAATGAACTATATGCTAATTTTCAGCAGTTACACGATAGAATTTTTTATTCCCTGCTGTTGAAACAGGGTCGTTCCAGGTTGTTATCGTAATATGCGTACCAGTTGGTTCCAGCGTCCATCCTGATGGGAAAGTTGCATACGGATCTGTTGAACTGTAAACATTATAGTATGTTGCACAGGAAACCGGATCCCATTGGAGAGTAATGTTTGTGCTGTTTTTGGAAATAGTAACATTCACCGGTTTAGATGGATGACAATCAATATAGAATGCCATATCCATCGAGACATGTTCTTCACCACTTAGATTAAATGGATGTTCGTAAGGATAAATTAATTCTTGCCAGTTTTGGCGAGATGGGAACATACAATCAAATACTGCATCATCATTCCAATGATTTGGACTGGTTTTCCAGCCAAACCATGGAGGAGCAGAAGGAAGATCAAACCATGCTCGAACGCTTAACCAGTAAACAGTACCTGCTTCCTGTATGAAGGCTGATGTATCCGGAATCGTGAAATGAAATTCCCTTACTTCGTAATCACCAGGAAATTCAAGTTGACCGTTACATGGGTCATACCACCATTCGCCGTTTGGAGTTTCATAATAAATAGATTCATCATATTCACCCGGGACAAATTGTTTTTGCCATAATAGTGTGTTAGGTTCACTCCAGCCATTAGCTCCTGAAGGATTATCGGACCAGATAGCAAGGTCAAAGTATGGTAGTGGGGCATCATCAGAATAATATGATCCCCAGATATGGATACTGTTGATAGGACCGGTTTCAACACATAAGAAATCGTCTGCTATAATTCTTAAAGGATTCCCTTCATCCGTAGCATTTACATCCATACCAAAAGATGTTGTATCCGGCCATTGATGATAATGCATTTTGCTTCCATCATGCAGATCTTCTTCGATTTCAACCTGGTAATCTTCAACTTCGCCATTGGGAGCTATTCCGGTAGTTCCTAATCCACCGCCAGTGTCAAATCTAAAGCGAGCAAAAGTATTTCCAGGAATTGCAGATATTGGAACTGAAAAGTTCAATGAATTCCAACCGGAAATAAGTGATTTATCTGTAAAGATTTGTTCACTTGTCTCCCATAAACCGTTGCCATCAAAGTCTATCCATGCATTCAATAAACCATTTGCAGATGCTTGAACATAAACTGCTCCTTGTTCTCCTGGTATTAATGGAGAAACAAACAAAACACCATCTTCATCATTATTTCCGTCATTATCATCGCCCGTTGCATTTGCATCGGGTTGACCATCAGGTTCTGCATCTACTTGAGCACCAAGATAAGTTACACCATCGAGTATATGCCTTGCACCATTGTTAACCAGCAGTGTAGGATAAGTTGGATCTGGTGCATCACCGAAATCGAGTTCATCATGAGGTTCTTCCTTAATGTAAACTTCATAATCTTCTACTTCTCCATTAGCAGCATAGCCAGTGTATGTTAAACCTCCTGTTGTGTTAAATCTGAAACGGGCAAAAGTAGTTCCTACTGCGATGGATGCCGGAACATTAAAACTAAGTGCATTAGTACCGGCAGTTACAAATACATCAGTAAAGATTTGATCATTTACTTCAGCCCAACCTCCATCGATATCATAGTCTATCCAGGCATTAATGAATCCATCTACAGAGACAGTAACATTTACATTTACTAATTGACCTATATAAAGAGGATCAACAAAAATTACACCATCTTCATCGTCAAAATTAGCCAAATCATCTCCAGTTGCAGTTGCATCGGGTTGTCCGTCAATTTCTGGATCGATACTATTTCCCATATAGATCAGAGGATCAATTATATGACGAGCACCATCACTGGTTAATAGTGTAGGATAAGTTGGATCTGGTG